>CAZQSI010000008.1:2997-38990 GCA_964596155.1 uncultured Chitinophagaceae bacterium | reverse complement strand
ACCGCCCAATTTTTGACGGACGGTGTTCAAATCGTCTTTCATCCGCTGACAGCGTTCCGGATTGTCCAATATTTCCTTCGCACGATGCACCAAACGATCCACCGTAACGTCTCCCTGAATCATCTCGGGAACAATTTCCCTCCCTGCAACGATGTTAACCAGTGCGATGTGTTTGATGCGTATGACAAACCGCGCAATTGCATAGGTGATAAACGATGTCTTGTACGCAACAATCATCGGAGTGCCGACGCACGCTGTTTCCAGTGTTGCCGTGCCCGATGTTACAAATGCGAACGATGCCAGACGCATAACATCGTGTGTAGCGTGCTGCACAATATGCACGTCAATTCCGGGAGGCAGATGTTTCCGGTAAAAATCTTCCGAAAGATTCGGCGCCGCCGCCACAACGATGCTTCGCGTACCGCCGGAAAGAAGTGATGCCGCTCTGACCATAACGGAAAGGAGATTCTCGATCTCCTGTTTTCTGCTTCCGGGAATCACCGCAAGAAACGAGTCGTGGAGCAGTCCGTACCGCTTGGAAAATTGTGCCATCGACATTCCCTCCTGCACTTCTTCGATCAGCGGATGGCCGACGAACTGCACAGGGATATTTTCCCGTTCATAGATCGGCACTTCAAACGGGAACACCACAAGCATCTTGTCGATCAAACTTCTCATCTTTTTTACCCGTCCCTTTTTCCACGCCCAGACCTGGGGACTGATATAATAGACCGTTTTGACGCCGTATTTTTTTGCTGTCCGGGCAAACCGTAAATTGAATCCCGGATAGTCGATCAGCACAACTGCCTCCGGTTTTTTCAGCATGAGCAGCTGTTCGAGCGTTCGTTCAAGCGAGCGAATCAGCGGAAGATGCTTTACGACTTCTACAAATCCCATAAACGACATTTCACGGATGTGAAACGCAAGCTGCATTCCCTCCTTCTCCATTTTATCGCCGCCGGTTCCGAAAATTTCCATCGAAGGATTTCTCTTTTTCAATGCCCGCACGACGCCCGCACCGTGAAGATCGCCAGACGCTTCTCCCGCAATAATCATGACCTTCTGCTTCATATCATCTCACAAAATATCTCGCAACGATCAGTGCAATGACGGCTGCAAATCCCTGCAGCGTCCGCATTTCCGACTGCAATCCGCGGGACATGTCCGGATCGCGGTGAAATGAATGGACGCCGGCATAGCGGCTGATGCGGGGAATGAATCTCGGCACATGGTCACAGTACACTGAATATTCGTCGCCGAATGCCGATTGCAGATGTTCCTCTTCCCGGGACACGATCAAATGATATTGTATGATGAACCATGTAACGACTGCAGCCGTCAGATACGGCACCAGCGCATTCGACATGACGGCAATGCCGGTGTACATCAGAATGTTTCCGACATAGAGCGGATTGCGGACATGTCCGAACGGACCGTCGGTGATGAGATTCGTCGCGCCGACTGTTCCCGTGGTTCGGGTTTCGCTGCCGCAGATCGACACGCCCCAAAAACGGATCGCTTCGCCGACGGCGGCGATACAGAATCCTGTGATCATCGTCGTCACCGTCGGTTCTGCATAGAGCACCATGACGATGAGAAACGGAATCGGAGTATAACTGCGCATTGCAAACATTTTCGATCGTATATCCATCTTATTCTCCGATAAACACTTTGTTCCGGGCAAGTTCCGCCGTGCGCCGTTTTTTTGGTTTGGAAGTTTCCACCATTCGTCTGAAGACGTTCAGCACGTCGGAAAAATTTTCAAACCGGTGAAACGTGATGTTTTGTTCCTCGCAATAATTGACAAGGGAATCTTTTGCAAACACGATATCGGCATATTGAACGGGACAGCGGTCAGAAATACCGTCGCCGATGTACACAATCACCTCATCATCACCCGACCGCGTGATAATATGGTTCCGTTTGCAATTTGCACACCGCACACACTCTGCATCGGTATATGGAAACACCGGCTGCACCGTGCCGTCGTCCAAAAACCGCATTTCGTTCGACAGCCGCGGAAGCCGCTGCAGCTGTTCACGCTCCAGCACCGGATCGATGTACGCATCGAATCCGTCGCTGACGATGGTGACAGGGATCGCATGATTGTCGCAAAAATCGACGAATCCGTGAAAATTCTCATCAATCGGGTAGTCCATGGCAAATTCCCTGAACATCTCCCGTCCGATCGGAGGAAACGTTTCGCACCCCTTTCGCCAGCATTCCTTTGCATCGATTGATCCGCTGCGGTAATCCTGAAAGCTTTTTGTACAGATTTCGAGATTGCCGAATCGTTCGAACATTGCGTCGCCGATGTCTTTCACGGAAATCGTTCCGTCAAAATCCGTGAAGACGGTGTATGTCAATTGTTTCTCTCTCATGGTCACTCCTGCCCCGCCGGCCTCATCATGATTGCGCCGCCACCTGATTTTCGTTGAACCGCACCGAAACCAATTTTGACACCCCCTGCTCTTCCATCGTAACGCCGTACATTGCGTTTGCCGCTTCCATCGTTCTTTTATTATGCGTCACGATGATGAACTGGGTATTGTCGCTGAACTTACGGATGATCCGGGCGAATCGGTCAATGTTGGAATCATCCAGCGGCGCATCGACTTCGTCCAGGATACAGAAGGGTGACGGTTTCACGAGATAAATCGCAAAGAGCAGTGCTATCGCCGTCAGTGTTTTTTCTCCTCCTGATAGAAGATCGATCGAGGTCGGTCTTTTGCCGCGCGGTTTTGCCGTGATTTCAATTCTTGCTTCCAACGGATCCACACCTTCCTCAAGCTGGAGATCGCATTCATCCCCCTCGTCGAATAATCCCTTAAAGGTCGTGATGAAATTTTCTCTGATCTTTTCAAACGTTGTGCTGAACTCGCGCTGCGCCGTGGCGTTTATCTCTTCAATGGTCTGCAGTAAAGTCTTTTCGGACTCGACAAGATCATCTCTCTGTGTGGTAATAAAATGCAGCCGTTCTTTTTCAGACGTATATTCATCAAACGCCGCAAAGTTTACGGCGCCGAGCGAGCGTATCTTTTCTTTCATCTGCCGAACTTCCTCGCGCGCCGATTCGATATCGAACTGTTCATCGGTGGGAAATTCCTTCATCACGACGGCATAATCGAATTCTTCTTTCCCCCGGTTGACGAGATGTTCCGCCTTCATCGTCAATTCGGTGATCTTCATTTCCAGTTCATGCGAGCGGGACATCGACGTATCATGAAGACGCCGGGCATCCTTCAGTTTCAGCTCGATGTCGTGCGACTGCGTTCGTTTGACGTTGAAGTCCGTTTGGACGCTGCGTTTGCGTTCGACGATTTCCTTTAATTGACGGTCCAGCCCCTCAATCTCCGCGGTGTTGGAAACAAGCGCGTCATTCAACAGTTTGATTTCCTTTGCCGCAGTTTCGATATCCACATCCCTCTGAGCGAATGTGTTTTTGATATTCGTGATGGTCGCATTCGTATATTCAAGTTCACGAGCAAAATTTTTCTCTTCGTTCTCGAGACGCATCATCTCCAGCTGTGCATCGCTGGCAACTTTCGCGTATTGATTCCATAACACTTCCATCGTCTCCAATTCACTGGAGGCTGCACCGGACTGCTGTTCCGACGCGGATTTTTTTGCTTCCAGGTCCGCAATAGCCGGCATCAGGTTCTTCAATTCAACCTGCAGTGTTTCGGCTTCCTCCTTCATTTTTGCATTCTCCGCCTCATTGCGCTGCACGTTTTCGTTCATCCGCTTTTTTTCGTATTCGATCTGAGCAATGCGCATTTCTACCGCGGTCATTTGCTGTTCGATCTTTTTTGCATCATCGAACAGCGCTTTCACGTCGATGGAACCGACGATCCGTTCTTTTTCAGCCGTATTCTTTTTAACAGCTTCGAGTTCCTTTTTCAGGGATGCAATTTCTTTTTCCAGTTCTTCGATCTGTTCCTTTTTTCCAAGCATGCCGCCGTTTTCGGCATCATCACTCCCTCCGCTGAGGATTCCGGAGCCGGTGACCAGCTCTCCGTCCAGCGTCACGCATTTTAACCACGAATGTTTCTTCACCAGCGACGATGCCGATGCAACATCTTTGACAATTGCGGTTTCCGCAAACACAAAATCGCGCAGCCGGGCATACCGGTCATCGCACTTTACGATATCTTTCGCCCACGCAACCACTCCGCGGACAGTGCCGTCGTTGCCGGTTGAACGCGGTGAATCGGGAATCGATTCCAGGCAGACAAACGTCGCGCGTCCTTTATTCCCTTCCTTCAGCAGCTCCACGCCGCGGTGAGCATCGTCGATGGTGTTCACCACAATGTATCCGGCGATGTCTCCCAGCGCCGTTTCCAAGGCTATTCTGTATTGAGGCGTGGTGGAAAATGCATCGGCCACCGTTGTCCGGAGCAGCGTCTTCCATTCGGCATGGCCGATAAGGAATTTTGCCCCTTCCGAAAATCCTTCATAACTCTGAACAAGACTTTTCAGAAATTCCAACCGCGACGTCCTCCGGTCTATTGTCGACCGAAGTTCAAACTCCGTATTACGCAGCGATTCTATTTCCGACAGCAGAGCCGATTTTTTAGACTCCTCATTGAGCGCCAGAATTTCGGCTTCGGCAAATTTTTTGCGGAGATCCTTATCCTGGGCGGATAATTCCAGCACTGTCGCCGAATTTTTAGAGATATCCGCAGCATAGACTGCGTTCTCCTCACCCGAATAGTCGAGTCTGCCGTTGATGTTTTCGAGCCGCGCTTTAATGCGCTCGTAATCGTGACGCTGAGACGATATTTCGTGGAGAAGCGCAATCACTTCATCCTGCTTTCCTCTCACTTCCGCTTTCTTCTTTTCCACTTCGGCGGTGAATGCATCGAGCTGCTCTTTCTTTTCCGCATAGAGTGCTGTCGAAGCGGTCACCTGCGCATGCGTCTGATCGATACTGTTCTTCAATTCTGCTGAACGCGATTCCAGTTCGGGCAGCTGATGCGCGAGTTCTTCCTTTTCTTTTTGGTACCGGCCGGTCGCTTCGTTGAGCGACTTGCTCCGTTCGTTCGTCTTAACACGTTCCTGCTGGGAGAGATTGATCTTCTGCTGATGATCGTTCAATTCGCTCTGCACTGCGTTCAGTTGTTCTTCAAGCTCCGTCAGTTCGCTCCGCAATTGATCCAGCAATACTTCTTCTGAAGAAAGTTCGTCGCTGATCTTGTTCTTCTCATCCATGGCGGAGGTAAGCTTTTGCTTGAGCGGGTCGATGGAATGGACGATGTCCGCATACTCCCGTTCAAGCAGGATGATTTCCTTCTCGCGCAGCTCCTGAGAGATCTGGTTGAACTGCTCTGCTTTGTTTGCTTGCCGTTCCAGCGAGTTCACCGCCTTCTGAACTTCCTTGACAATATCCTGCACACGCAGCAAATCCGTCTGCACATGATCAAGTTTCGTGAAGGTTTCCTTTCTTCTGACTTTATATTTGGTGACCCCTGCGGCTTCTTCGAACAGACGGCGCCGTTCATCAGCCTTGTCGCTGAGAATGGTTTCAATCATCTTCAGCTCAATAACGGAGTACGCATCCGAACCCATCCCCGTATCCATAAACAGATCTTTGATGTCTTTCAGTCTGCAGAGCGTTTTGTTGAGATAATATTCCGATTCGCCGGACCGATACACGCGCCGGGTGATGACCACTTCTTTGTATTCGGAGGGGAGGATTCCTTTGGTGTTTTCAATCGTCAGGGACACATCTGCCATGCCGAGCGGTTTGCGGTTTCGTGTTCCGTTGAAGATCACATCTTCCATTTTATCGCTTCGCAGACGGCTCGGCTTCTGTTCGCCGAGCGCCCAGCGGATGGCATCGACAACATTGGTTTTCCCGCATCCGTTCGGTCCGACAATCGCCGTCAATCCGACATCAAAGGAGAGATTTACCTTGTTGGCAAATGACTTGAAGCCCACGATTTCCAATTTGGATAAATACATGCTTCAGCGATAAACTGTTATTGAATGAAAGGAAGAATTCGAGAAGCAAAAAACTCGGCATACGCCGTTAAAGCATACGCGTAATCAAAGAATGTATATAATGCCCCGACCGAGATGAGCCAGATACCGAATCCGATCAAGTACATTTTCGGAGTAAACACATGATAGATAACGGAAATCCCTTTCAATGTACGGATGTACACCCACACGGACATCAAAACGATTAATCCAAGCACCCAGGGAACATACGGATCGCTTTCAAGCACTCTGTACAAAATCATCCCGACTGGAATGAAAAAGACCCACGGCAGCGCCGTCCACACCGCTATCGAATATGCATGAAACAGGCGTATTTTCACACGCGCGATGACGGCAAAAAGCTGAATCAATACCGTCAGGATCAGAAACCAGACAATCACCAATCCGGTCATATAACCGACGCTCAGGAGCGGATCCCAGCACATGCGGATAATGATTGATTTTACATAATCCGAAAAAAGTTCAGAAAGCATATAATCGAGCGCCAAGCTTGTGCGGTAATGATACAGAACGCTGGACGAAATTACCGATACCGTGATCGAGATGATTACAGCGGTGATCGTGGTGTGAAACAGCGGCAGCGTGAATTGATCGCGGATATCGGCAAAGAAATTGTAGGAATTGAAGATCGAACGGCGAGTGCTTTCACGGAACCGCCGGTTCCCGTTGACAAGCCAAGCAGCGGCCACCAACAATATCATCCCAATAATTACGTACACGTACGGCGCACTCGGAACGTATGTACCGATCGGAAGCGCCGATACTTTTTGAGCGTGATACACGGAGTGGACAATGTCATACCCGACTTTCTTTTGTCGTCCGAGTTCAACGAGACCGATGGTATGAAGACCCGGAGCAACAGGCCGCATCCGCAATATCGGTCTGTCGCTGCGGAAATCGTTGAACGAATAGATTAACGATCCTGCAAGTTTTAAATCTTTAATAATGGAATAGCGCTGCTGAATATATCGTGCCTGCGATTCCTGGGAATTGGGGTCGCTGTATCCGTTGCGGTTGTCTTTCTCTGCCGGTATTCCGTATCCTGCGATAATCACCGGCTTTTTCGAGAACACCTGGCGGAATGCTTTCAGCCGCGCACTGAATGTCTTTGCATCAACCGCTGAGAAACTGATCGCCGCAATGTCCGGTACGCCGGAAGTTTTTTCGTTTGCTCCGCGTTCGATGTAATATGTCAGCCGGTCGTCGAGCGATTTGGCGGCCAGATGAAGTCGGGAAACGATGTTGTTCTCTTTATCCGCCGAATACCCCGAACCGTCCCCCAGCCCCCATGCAATGACTGATGGATTATATTTGTCCCGCTCGATCATTGCTTTCAGGTAATTGATCATCCGCATGCCGTACTGTTCATCTTCAACAATCTGTTCCGGAATGTCGACATTCGGAATTTCCTCCATCACCATGATGCCGTAGCGATCGCAGAGCTGAATAATGAAAGGATGCGGCGGGTGAAATCCGATCCTCATGACATTCGCTCCGAGATTTTTGATCAGCGCAATGTCCCGCTCCATTTCTTCATACGTCATCGCACTTCCGAATCGTTCGGAATCCTCGATCCACACGAGGCCGCGCAGCGTAACGGGAGCGCCGTTCAATAACAGCACCGATTTGTCCTTCGTGAATGTTCGTATTCCTGTCAGCACGCTTGTTTCGTCGATGGTAGAATCCTTTTTCCCGTCGACAACACCCAGCGCGGCCCTGACGGCATACAATTCGGGAGACTCGGGGGACCAGAGTTTAGGAAACGCAACGGTAACGGAAACCTGCGCGGTGACATCTTTGTTCGGGAGAGGTGTCACACGGACCGAGACCGGTTTTGATGCTGCCGATCCTCCGGTATGTTCTGCGATGTCCGCCGTCAGAATAAATTCATTTCCCGAGAGCTGCGGAAAATTTTGAAATTCGTTTGCGGAGATGGTTGCGGTGATTAACAGTTTGACTGCTTTCGGTTCAATCGCTTCGATCTCGACACTCACCTTGTCAATCCATATCTTCGGCGTTTCAACAATGAAGAGATCGCGGATAAGTCCGTTATAATTTTTCTTTCCGTTCACCTGAGGCCGCGGCGGAAACGTGGTGCGGTAATTCAACGAATTGTCCGCAACAATGCGGATAACGTTTTCGGAACCGACCTGAATGACATTGTCCGGAATTGCAAGCTCAAATGATGTATAGCCCCCTTCATGCTTGCCGACAAATGTTTCATTCACGTACACATCTGCCCGATGGTTAATTCCATAGGACACAAAGGTGAATGACCGCTGAACAACCGATTGTTCTTGTACCGTAAAATTTTTTCGATAGACGATCTTTCCTTCATAATCCGCAGCAGCCGGAATCATCACCGGATTCCATGACTCGCCGTTATCCGTGGAATAATTCCATTCACCGGCCAGATCTATTATTGACCGGGTAGGCGATGAATATCCAAGCACATTCGGATGGGAAGGTGTTCCGTTTTCAAAGAACAATGGCTGGGAAAATAATGCAGTTGTAGCGAAAAGTGAAACTAGAAGATAAACTGATAATCGAAAGAGCGGATTGTTCAACGATTGGCTCGAATTGTTGAATTTTCGTTGTTTTCAGGGATTTTTTGGGTAACAAAACAACGTAAATATAACATACGAACCTGCTGAAACCAAGAGATATTTTATCGAAGAAATGCTGAAAACCACATGAAATTTGACCGTTTTGACAGGTTTTCTGATCTCTTAATAAGTGGTCTAGACGGCAAATATGATTTTGGCAAAAGAATCTGCTTTCAAACAGGCCCCTCCGACGAGAGCCCCGTCGATATTCGGCTGTGAGAGTAATTCAGCAGCATTTTCAGGTTTAACACTCCCTCCGTATTGAATGGTAATTTTTTGAGCCGTTTCGTCCGAGTGCAGCTGCGCGGCAATATTACGGATGACCTGATGTGCTTCCTCCGCCTGCTCTTTGGTAGCTGTTTTCCCTGTTCCGATCGCCCAGACCGGTTCATACGCAATGATGGACTTCTCAGCATCGCCCGACGATATTCCGGCCAGAACACCTTTCACCTGGGTTGCCAGAACATGATTTGTAACATTTTGTTCTCTTTCCTCCAGCGTTTCACCGACACAAATAATCGGAACCAAACCGGCGGCAAGTACTTTCACCGCTTTTTGATTGATGATCTCATTGGTCTCGTGATGATATTGACGCCGTTCGGAATGTCCGACAATCACATGCGTGCATCCCGCGGCCTTCAGCATCGCGGCCGATATTTCTCCCGTATAGGCGCCGCTGTCATGCAATGAAACATCCTGAGCTCCAAGTTTGATCACCGATCCTTTCAGCAATTCTGCAGCTATGGAGAGCGATGTGTAGGGAGGACAAACAATAACTTCCGCCGATGCGGACGATACCATCGTCTTCAGATTGTTAATCAGATCCGCTGCCTGTGATTGATCGTTGTTCATTTTCCAGTTGCCTGCAATAATTTTCTTTCTCATGGTCTTCCTTTCGTTATCCTCGTGTCATATCCAATTGTAAGCGGATGAGCGCGTGTTGCGGCTTGTTGCCTGTAATGTGCGGATCAAGATCCGCTTAATTTTCGTTTTAAGATCTCATTGATCATTCCCGGGTTTCCCTTACCCTTCATCACTTTCATCGTCTCGCCGACAAAAAATCCCATCAATTTCACTTCGCCGCTGCGATAGCGGTTGATTTCTTCGGGAAACCGGGAAAGGACTTCGTCAATTTCTTTTTCAATCGCTCCGGAATCGGTGATCTGTTTCAGTCCCCGCTTCTCTACGATCTCGGACGGATGCAGCGATGACGACAGCATTTCTTCGAACACTTCCTTGGCAATCTTTCTGTTGATTGTGCCGTCGGCAATCAAATTCAGCAGCGCTCCAAGATGGCGCGGCGGTACGGGAAAATTTTCGATGGAATACTTGCCTGCATTCACCGCATGCAGAACGTCGGTCATCATCCAATTGCTTGCCGCCTTTACACCCGCATCATCCCGTTGTTTCAATTCCTGTACCGCCGATTCAAAATAATCGGCAATTTCCTTTTCCTGCGTCAGCACACCGGCATCATACGGCGGCAGCGAGAACGAATCGATGAACCGCCGACGTCGTTTTTGCGGAAGTTCGGGCAGAAGCTGCCGAACCTCTGCGATCCACTCCGTACCGACTGATACCGGCACCAAATCGGGATCGGGAAAGTATCGGTAATCGTGCGCCTCCTCCTTGCTCCTCATCAGCGATGCTGAGTTGGAATCTGCATCCCACAACAACGTCTGCTGAACAACGCTCCCTCCCTCTTCAAGGAGTTGTCTCTGCCTGTTGATTTCAAATTCAATTGCCCGTTCCACGTTGCGGAACGAATTCATATTCTTCAATTCTGTCTTGGTGCCGAATTGCTTCGCTCCTTTCAGCCGAACCGAAACGTTTGCATCGCATCGGAAACTTCCCTCTTCCATATTGCCGTCGCAAATGCCGAGATATTTCACCGTCTGCCAGACAGCAAACAGGTACCGCACCGCTTCCTGAGCGGAACGGAGATCCGGTTCGCTGACAATCTCAAGCAGCGGCGTACCGCACCGGTTGACGTCGACCAGCGTTTCGGAATGCTGATCGTGAATCGATTTTCCCGCATCCTCTTCCATATGAATCCGGGTGATGCCGATTCTTTTCGTCGAACCATCTTCCGCTTCAATATCAATCCGTCCGTTGGCGCAGATCGGCTGTTCATACTGCGAAATTTGGTATCCCTTCGGAAGGTCCGGATAGAAATAATTTTTCCGCGCGAAGACGGAGAGAGGGGCAATAGCGCACTCTGTGGCGAGTCCAAGCCGAATGGCGAATTCAACCACTTTTTTGTTAAGAACGGGAAGTACACCCGGCATTCCGAGACAGACAGGACAGACATTCGTATTCGGAGGAGTTCCGAATGTGGTCGAACATCCGCAAAAAATTTTTGTTGCCGTGGAAAGCTGTGCGTGAACTTCGAGTCCTATGACCGGTTCATATGTGTCGGCTGCTGACATGAATAAATCAGGCAGCCAGCGCTTGTGTCACTTTATCCGCGGCATCCTTGAGGTTCTCCGCCACGAGAAACCTCATTCCCGAATTGCGCAGGATGTCTGCGGCAATATCGGCATTGGTTCCCGCCAGGCGGATGACAATCGGAATTTTCACATCGACGACTTTTGCCGCTTCCACAACACCGTTAGCAACCCGGTCACACCGCACGATTCCTCCGAAAATATTGATCAGAATCGCCTTGACGTGTTTGTCGGAAAGAATGATTTTGAATCCGTTGGCGACCGTTGTTGCATTCGCTCCGCCGCCGACATCGAGAAAGTTTGCGGGCTCCCCGCCGGCAAGTTTGATGATGTCCATCGTCGCCATGGCGAGCCCGGCACCGTTGACCATGCAGCCGACGTTGCCGTCCAGCTTGATGTAATTAAGATTCGATTTGGACGCTTCGATTTCAAGAGGTTCTTCCTCGTCAAGATCCCGCAGTTCCGCAAATTCAGGATGACGGTAGAGCGCGTTATCGTCAAAATTCACTTTCGCGTCGAGTGCAATCACATTTCCTTCTTTGGTAATTACCAGGGGATTGATTTCAAACAGCGAAGCATCGGTTGCTTCATACGCTTTATACAATGCAAGCAGGAACTTCACTCCGTTCTTCATGGCATCGCCGCTTAATCCGAGTGCAAAGGCGAGTTTCCGCGCCTGAAATTGCTGGAATCCTGCAGCAGGATCGATCGTCTCTTTAATAATTTTTTCCGGATGTTCTTCCGCAACTTTTTCGATCTCCATCCCGCCTTCCGTCGAAACCATTATCACATTTTTTGATTTTGTTCTGTCGAGCGTAATACCGACATACATCTCTTTGTCAATATTCGCACCTTCTTCAATCAGAAGACGCTTCACCAGCCGTCCTTCGGGACCAGTTTGGTGTGTTATGAGCGTCATGCCAAGAATCTGCCTCGCGTAGTTTTTTACATCGTCAAGACTTTTTGCAATTTTTACGCCTCCTCCTTTTCCGCGTCCGCCGGCATGAATCTGGGCTTTTACAACCCACACGTTGCCGCCGAGACGTTTCGCAACATTGACCGCATCATCCACCGAGAAAGCAACTTCACCCCGGGGAACAGGAACATTGTATTTTCGCAGGATATCTTTTCCTTGATACTCATGAATCTTCATTGGAACTCCCTGATTAGTGTTGTTCTGACGGCATGTCGGCCGGTCAGGAGTATTGTGATCATCTAAAAAATTTAAAACGATTATTTAACTTTGTGTGATATCAACTTCGCCTGCGTAAACAACAAGAGATAATCTCTTCCGCCCGCTTTGGAATCCGTGCCGCTCATGTTAAATCCGCCGAAGGGATGGACGCCGACGAGAGCTCCTGTAATCTTGCGGTTGATGTAGAAATTGCCCGCATGAAATTCATTTTTCGCTTTTTCCTGCTTTTTCTTGTTCTTCGTCCAGACACCGCCGGTCAATCCGAATTCGGTGTTGTTGGCAATCTCCAGCGCATGGTCGAAATCACGAGCTTTGATGATTGCCATCACCGGACCGAATATTTCTTCCTGCGAAATTGTTGCCTGCGGATCGACATCGGCTATCACCGTCGGTTCAATAAAATATCCTTCCGTACCGATCTGTTTGCCGCCTGCAACGATGCGGCCGCCTTCTTTCACTCCCGTTTCGATATACCGGAGAATCTTGTCCATGGAACTTTTATTGACGACCGGTCCCATATATGTACCGGCAAGTTCCGGCGCACCGACGGTGAGTTTCTTTGTCCGCTCTGCAACTTTTTCGACGAACAGATCATACACGGATTGCACAACAATTGCACGCGATGCGGCAGAGCATTTCTGTCCTTGAAATCCGAATGCGGAGGAAACCGTGGCCTGCGCCGCAGCATCAAGATCCGTTTCGCTGTCGATGATGATGGAATCTTTTCCTCCCATTTCGGCGACAACGCGCTTCAGCCAGATTTGTCCCGGAGCAACTTTTGAGGCAAGTTCATTGATGTGTATGCCGACTTCCTTCGAACCGGTAAACGAGATGAATCGCGTTTTGGGATGTGCCACCATCGTATCGCCGACAGATCCTCCCGGTCCCGTAATAAAGTTAATAACTCCTTTCGGCAGACCCACTTCTTCCATCAATGCAAAAAATTTGTACCCGATGGCCGGTGAATCGGAGGACGGTTTCAGCACGATCGTATTTCCTGCCACGATAGCAGCAGAAGCCATGCCGGCGAGAATCGCCAGCGCAAAATTCCACGGAGGAACACAGACGCCGACACCGAGTGGAATGTACCGCAATTCGTTTTTCTCACCAGCTGTTTTCACTAAAGGCTGAGGTCCGGAAAGACGCAGCATTTCTCTTCCGTAGAATTCCAGGAAGTCAATGGCTTCCGCCGTGTCGGCATCGGCTTCCGCCCACGACTTTCCCACTTCATAGGTGAGCATTGCCGAGAATTCAAATTTACGTTTCCGCATCAACGATGCCGCTTTGAACAGATAGTCCGCTCTTTTCTTTGCAGGAACGTTTTTCCAGCTCTCGAACGCTTTTGCCGCCATCTCGACTGCGGCATGGGCAAGATCGACATTTGCTTTCTGGAACACTCCGACCACTTCGTTGGGCCGGGCAGGGTTGTATGAATATAATTTTTCCGTCGTGGTGATTTTTTCGCCGTTGATGACGATCGGATGTTCTTTGCCGAGCTGTTTGCGCACTGCGGCAAGCGCTTTTTCCATCGCTTTTTTATTCGCTGGTTTCGAAAAATCGGTAAATGGTTCGTTCTTAAATTTTGTAGGCATACGGACTCCTTAAACGTGCACTCCCGGCATCAAAACTCGGATCCGGTGGATTGCTGTGAAAAGTATTGTAATAGAGGAAGATACGATTTTTTGTGGAGGGAAAAAACCAGATTTTTTGTGCAGTATGCCCCCCGGATGGATGTATCCGGAGGGCAGAAGTCAATAGTTATTCTTCTTTTTCCCACACAGGCAGCCGTCCCGGAGTGATCGGCGCCATCAGCGAATCCAACGTTTTGTTCAATACCGGAAGATCCTGCTCAGATATTTTTTTCAGTCGTGCGTACGCCGCTCCGAATTCTTCCAATGCGAGCCGATACGCTTTCTGTTGCGTAGCTGTCACATCCGCTGTTGACGAAATAAAACTGTCGGTCATTGAACTCATCCGCGAAAAGATGGAAGGGGGTGCAGCATCGTTTCGCCGGGTGATGATCTCGTCCCCGGTAAAGAGTCGTTTTATTCCGGTCAATTCCCGTTCAAGGGCAACGACGGAGGCCCGGAGGGTTGATGTTTCTCCCTGCGTCTGCATCAATGCCGCTTTCATTGCCGTCACAATGCCTCTGACCTCGTTAAGATAATTGTGCGTTGCCAGTACGGACCTTTGCAGCCTTGACGCTTTTTGTTGAAATGCAACAAGTGCGGATCTGTCTGACGCAGGTATGGAAGGTCGGCCAAGCGGAACGACATTAAAGGACACCGCCTGTCCCAGCGGCGTTTCCACCCCGTCGATCCGCTTCGACATCGTTACCGAATACTTGCCAGGAACGACAAACCACGATGCATTTTTGCCGTCGGCAGCAGACGCTGCTGTCACCGGCTCCAGCGATGAATAACGAAGGTCCCATGTTATCCGATGTACGCCGGAAGTATGCTCTCCCTTCAATGTTCGAACGACGGCGCCCGACTGATCACGGATGGTGAAGATGACTGCCGGAGCGTCCTCATCTTTTTCTGCCCGTGATTCGTCGTACGTCGGAATTTTTACATCGCTCATTTTCTTTTCGGATTCCTTTTCGGTTTCCTTTCGCTTTTGTTTCCGTGTTTTGTACGATTCTTTGATGTAATAAGTCACAACGGCGCCGAACGGCGGATTGGACGCATGATAAAAATTATCACCCTGCCATCCCTGCTCATCCCCTGTCAGAGGATCCTTTTCGATGTACAATAATGCATCCTTAACAGGCAGGATGGTTCCTTCCGCGGTCAACAATCCGGGCTGAAGGTGACGGAGCGGAGAATAGTCGTCCAAAATATAAAATCCACGGCCGAATGTCGCCAACACCAGATCATTCTCCCGTTGTTGAATTTCGATATCCCTGACGGCGATGGTCGGAATCCCTGAATTCAGCTGTGTCCATATTTTCCCGCCGTTGACTGATGCAAAAATTCCATATTCGGTTCCGACAAACAGAAGATTCGGATCGACGTGATCTTCCGCAAACGATTTCACCGAACCATTGGGCGGAAGATTTGCAGAGATCATTTTCCACGATTTTCCGTTATCGTCGCTCCGAAGAATGTACGGCTTGAAATCTCCCTGCTGATGATTGTCAAACGCTGCGTACACTCTTCCCTCATGATGTTTGGACGCGGAAACGACGGACACGTATGCCAATTCCGGAATTCCGGAGATGTTCTCCACTTTTCTCCATTTCGTTCCTCCGTCTTCCGAGACATGGAGTAATCCGTCATCAGTGCCGACGTAGAGCAGATTCTCTTTTTTGGGAGACTCGGATATCTGCGACAGGTTCCCCCATGCAGCGGTATTTCCGTGAAGATTGATGGCATCGACACCCCAGATTTTTCCCATCATCGGAATGGTGTTGCGGTCTTTTTGACGCGACAAATCACCGCTGATCGGCGTCCATGAAGAACCGCGGTCGTCGCTTTTGAATAATTTGTTGGCGCCGAAGTATAGACGAGCAGGACGATGCGGCGAAATCAGCAGAGGCGCATCCCAATTCCATCGCAATCCTGCTTCTCCGCGATCTTCGATCGGTTGAATCCACAACACTTCACCGGTCGTTTTATCAAAACGGGCCAATCCGCCGTATTGATACTGTGAATAGACAATATTCGGATCGCTGGGATCGATCTGCGATTTGAATCCGTCTCCTCCGATGGTGACATACCAATCAAAATTATGAATTCCATACCTGCTGGTGGTGCGCGACGGCCCGCCGATTGTCGCGTTGTCCTGCGTTCCTCCATACACATGATAAAATGGTTCCGCATTGTCGACAGCAACCCGGTAAAACTGAATCGTCGGCATATTGTTGATGAATCTCCAGGTGGAATTTTTGTCCAGCGATTCGTACAACCCTCCGTCGGTGCCGAGCAGCATGTAGTTCGGATCTCTGGGGTCAACCCAGATCGCGTGAATATCCACATGGACGCTCTTTTCCGCGATTCTCGACAACGTTTTTCCGCCGTCGTTTGAATAATACATGTATGTGCCCGTCACAAAGATTCTGTCCGCATCGGAAGGATCACAATAAATTTTTCCGTAGTACATCGGCACATTGATATAGGAATTTTTTTTCGCCCAGGTTGAACCTCTGTCGGTTGATTTGAAAATTCCCCCGCCGTCTTCCTCTGCTTCCACAAAACTGTAAATGATGTCGGGATTAACCGGGGAAATGGCGAGTCCGATTCTTCCCAGATCGCCGGACGGAAGTCCGGATGTGAGTTTCGTCCAAGTTGCTCCTCCGTCGGTTGATTTCTGAATTGAACCTTCCGGTCCGCCGTCAACCATCGTCCAAAAATGACGGCGGCGTTGATATGTGGATGCATAGATGACATCCGGAAACCGCGGATCGAGAACGATGTCGCTGACACCGGTATGCTCGCTCGGTTTCAGCAGATTTTTCCATGTCGTCCCACCGTCCGTGCTCTTATACAGACCTCTGTCGCCCCCTTCCTTCCAGAGAGGACCCTGCGCAGCAACATACATTGTTTTTGAATCCCGCGGATCGAATACAATCGCAGAGATATGTTCGGATTTTTCCAATCCCATTTTTTTCCATGAAGCGCCGCCATCCTGCGATCGGTATAAACCGTCTCCGTAACTGACGCTCCGCTGACTGTTCAATTCTCCCGTGCCGACCCACACTTCATGCGGATTATTCGGGTTCAATTCCACGCTGCCGATCGAATACGATCCTTCATTATCGAAAACAGATTTCCATGTCGTACCGCCGTTTGTGGTTTTCCAGACGCCGCCCGATGCTACTCCGACATAATATGTGCTCCTGTTTCCCGGATGCACTGCGAAAGCGATGATTCTGCCGCCGACAATTGAAGGTCCGATCGACCGGAACGCAAGTCCCTTGAGCGTCGACGATTTCAGCGTATCATTCGGCTGCGCATGCAGAATGATTCCCGTCAGAATAAAAAAGAGAAATAGTTTTTTCATTGAAACTCCGGCATTCAAAATGAATAGTGTGATGTGCAAAAAAGTAAGAAAAGATTCGCTGACAGTCGAGAGGAAAAAATTGACTGATGGGATTTTCCATTTACGGCAGCCAAAGATGCGCTATGAAATTGCTATGAGAAACGAACTGCCGTTGATGCCATTACTTTTGTAAAGATCTGTACACCGCCTCATGGACATCAGTCCGGACACGGCCTATCGTCTGATTGTTGCGGGAAGGATGAACTCTGTTCGTCAGAAACACCACGATAATATTTTTTTCCGGATCAACGATCACGGATGTTCCCGTGAATCCGGTATGAAGAAACGTCCTCATCGATGCAAATTGCCCTGACATTGATCTTTGTGAAGATTTCGTGTCCCACCCGATTCCGCGGCTGCTGCGGTCACTCTGCCGTTGTGTGAATAATGCAACCGTTGCTGAATCCAGTATCCTCACGTTGTTGTACTTGCCGTAATTCAATTCCATCTGAAGCAGGGCAGCAAGATCGGATGCGGTTGAAAATAATCCTGCATGACCGGAGATTCCTCCCAAAACGGCGGCGTTTTCATCATGGACTCTCCCCCGTACGGCGGTATTTGTTTTTTTCCAATAGGTATCGACTTCCGTCGGAACAATACGCTTGCGAAGATCGGCCGGAGGATTGAACATTGTATTGAGCATGTTGAGCGGCTTAAATATCACTGAATCGCAATAGCGTGCCAGCGTTGTTCCGGTGACGGCTTCCACAATTTTTCCCGCAGTGATCATTCCTAGATCGCTGTAGATTGTTGAGTCGCCGGTGGGATACACAAGTCTGGACGCAAAAATCGAATCCATCACGCATTCCGGTGTATCGCAAAATTCATAAAATTTTCGCCAACCCTGCAAACCGCTGTTATGGACGAGCAGATTGTAAATTGTTATCTGTTCCTTTCCATTCTGCCCAAACGAGGGGAGATACGTTGATACTTTGTCGTTCAACGAAATTCTTTTTTCACTGACAAGTTTCATCACCGCGCTTGTTGTCGCAGCCACTTTTGTTACCGATGCCAGATCGAAGAGCGCATCATTCGACATGAGCGGCGATGACGGTTCGTATGTAAATCGGCCGTACGCTTTTTCGTGCACGACAATTCCGTCTTTAGCGACAAGCAGCACGGCGCCCGGGAACGATGAGTCGGCGACGGCTGACTGAATAAGAGCATCAACACGGCGAAGTGAATCGCCGTTCATACCCGCATCCGCAGGAGTCCCCTCTCTCAATACGATGGGATCGTATGTAACTCCTTCACCGTACGTATATCGGTCAGGAATGGAGATGGGCAGTTTTCCCCTCGCAGGCTGCTCGCCAAAGATCACTTCAGCAGTTGCCGTCACCGTCGCATTGCTCAGACTGTACGCAGCCACATATGCTTCGGTTTTCGGAAAATCCATAACGATGTACGGATTGCCGAGTGAGACCGTGATGACAGGTTTTTTCAGCGCAATCATTGCCGTCATGGCGTCCATCACTTTTTTGGGAATTGTCCCCGTCATTTTCTCAGAACGGGTATAATACATGAACTGGCAAATAATAATGTCTGCCGATCCTGCTTTTTTGATTAATTCATCAAAGTCCATTTGATTGCTGCGGGGATCAATTCTGATTCTCTCCATCCGCTTTCTTTTGGAAAATTCAGCGTGGAGCATTGCGGCTTCGGAAGGATCTTCCGTGTCCGAAAAAACTGCGTGAAGAATTGTCCGTTTGTCCAGCGATGATAGAGGAAGAACTCCGCTGCTGTTGCCAAGAACGGTGATGGATTGACGGGCAATCCGTTTTGCCAACGCCTGATGACGGTCGGTGGCGACACGTGCGGATACGGAATCGACATTCACAAATCTGTTTACATCAAGGCCGCACCATTGTTTGTACCGGAGAATTTTTCGCACCGACGCATCAAGTCGTTCGGAAGTGATTTCTCCTCTGGTGACTGCGGCAACGATCGAATCAATCGCTTCGTCGGCGTTCGGCGACATCAACAACACGTCCGCCCCCGCCGACAGTGCACGCAGCGCTGCCTCTCCAGGCGAATATAAATTCGACATTCCTTTCATCGCAAGAGCATCCGTAACGATCATCCCGTCGAATTTCAATTCGTGCCGTAAAAGATGAGTGATGACGTTGACCGAAGCGGTAGACGGTATGGAGTCCGAAGCATCAAACGCTTCTGCATGAATATGCGCGACCATGACGGACATCACGCCGTGGGCAATGGCATCACGGTACGGTACAAGTTCCAGTGAATCGAAACGCTCCTTGGTAAATTGTACGGTAGGAAGATCAAGATGTGTGTCGATATCCGTATCGCCGTGACCGGGAAAATGCTTTACGGTTGCGATCAGGTTTCCTTCCTGACTGCCGCGAATAAATGCCCGTGAAAATTCGGCAACCAGCCGGGCATCTTCGCCAAACGATCGCGTGTTAATGACAGGGTTTCTGGGATTATTATTGATATCCACAACGGGAGAATAGTTTTGATGGATACCCAGCGCTCGAGCTTCAACGGCAACTGCTTTTCCCAGTTCATACGCAAGATTCGTGTCGCGTGTCGCCCCAAGCGCCATCGCTTTCGGAAATGTCGTAGCATCGGCAATGCGCATCCCTGCTCCCCATTCAAAATCCGCCGTCATCAGCAGCGGAATATCGGCAGCCTGCTGAAGTTTATTGGCATTGACCGGGAAGCCATAGACGCTGCCGTGAGAAAAATAAAATCCGCCGACGCCGACATCTTTCGCATAGCGGAGATTCTCCTGCCATTGACGGGAAT
Organism: uncultured Chitinophagaceae bacterium; assembly: GCA_964596155.1. Classification (GTDB taxonomy): domain Bacteria; phylum Bacteroidota; class Ignavibacteria; order UBA10030; family UBA8401; genus UBA8401. The sequence continues at coordinate 18,927 of CAZQSI010000008.1, read as the reverse complement.
CGTTCGGCATATATCCAGCCCGCGTCCAAATGATAAAGAGCTGAGCAGCTTTTTCTCTGACGGTCATTCGGGCAAGCGTTGAATCAACCCAATCTGCATATCGTGCGGTTTCGTGATTCCGATCGGAACGCGAAGAACTCCGGCTGACGTTCGATTCGCGCAGCGGCGAACAGCCGGACATTACCATTCCAATACATGCAAAAATGAGTAAGCGCATGACGAATCGTTACTTTGTTGATGCCATCACCGTTGCACCATAGGCCGGGGAGGACAATGGCGGAATGACCGTGACGAACGGAAAATTTGTTTTAAGATATTTTTTCAAGAGCCGCGACACAATCGTATCACCGGCGATGAGTCCGCCGATAAAGGAGACCGGAATTTTCTTCCGGGTTTGTTTTGACGATGTGCCGTAAATTTTTCCGGCGGCAATTTCAATATGCCAGGCAAGTTCTATCACCGCACTCTCAATAATTGCTCTGCACACTTTGTCCTTTCGTTGGGCAGCGGAAATAACGAACGGGGCAATGGAAGCAATGTCAAAATTTTTCTTATATACAGCAGTGATTATTTTTGTCTGATCGGAGAGTCCGAATTTCCGGGCAATCATCCCGGTCAAGAGCGTATCGGCGCCTCTTCCATCCATGGAACGCGTTACCGCAGTCAGTCCGAGACGGCCGACATAAAAACCGCTTCCTTCATCACCGAGCGTCCTGCCCCATCCTCCAACACGGTGAACGTTTCCTTTGGAATCTTTTCCGAATGCGATTGATCCCGTTCCTGCAATCAGAATAATTCCTGTTCCCCCTTTAAAGGCACCCTCGAGCGCTATGCGTGCATCACTTTCGACCAGAACATTGTTCAAGCGAACTTTCTTCGTGCGTGCATATCGCTTTAACGCTGCCGCCATTCTCCGCTGATCGCCGATACGGCCGGCTCCGGTCAATCCGCAGACGATGGACCGGATGTCGGAAACGTTGCACGATGCGGATGCACAGCATTTTTGAATCAGTGAAAAAATAATTTTCGCCGCCTTTTCGGTGCCGATAATCTGAAAGTTCGACGGTCCGGCAGTATGTTCCGCGACGATGCGGCCTTCTTCCGTTGTGATGACGGCGTGAGTTTTTGTGCCGCCGCCATCCATGCCGATAATAAATTTTTCTGTTTTCATCTTCTGTTTAAAGTTACTCTTTCTTCTTTCCGAATTCCGGATCGATCTTGATCATCATCGCAACGGCAAATCCGGGAATTGTCGACGCCATCACCCACACAAAGAAATGTTGGTATCCCAGATATTCCTGAATCGCACCGCTGAACATTCCGGGAATCATCATGCCGAGCGCCATAAAACCGGTGCAGATGGCATAATGAGCCGTTTTATACGGTCCGTCGGAGATCATTACCATATAGAGCATGTAGGCGGTAAATCCAAATCCGTAGCCGAACTGTTCCACGCTGATTGCGGCGCAGATAATGAAAAAATTTTCCGGCTGCACATAGGCAAGATAGACAAACACGAGGTCGGGAAGATGGATCGCAAAGACCATCACCCAAAGCCAGTACCGCAATCCCTGCCGTGAGATGACATAGCCGCCGAGCAGACCGCCCAGCGTCAGCGCAAGAACTCCGAAAGTTCCGTAGGCAATTCCCACATCGCTTGTTGACAATCCCAATCCGCCGTCAGCACGCGAATCAAGGAAAAACGGTGTCACCAATTTGACCAGCTGCGCTTCGGCGAACCGATATAATAAAAGGAAAAAAAGTGTGGCGACAATCTCTTTCTTTTTGAAAAATGATCCGAATGTTTTAAAAAATTCTTTGAAGACGCCCGAAGCCGAAACCTCGGCGACGACGGCAGTATCACTGACCGGATATGGAAGCACAAACCGGTGATAAATGGCAAGGGAGAGAAACATTCCTGCCAGAATAAAAAATGTAATGGACCATGCCGTTGCGATGGAATCGGATGTCGTTTCAAGATATCCGGCCAGATATACCAGTGCGCCCTGACCAGTAATCATTGCGATTCTGTAAAAAGTGCTTCGGACTCCGACATAGGCCGCCTGTTCATGCTCCTTCAGTCCGAGCATATAAAATCCATCCGCCGCAATATCGTGCGTAGCGGAACTGAACGCCATCAGCCAGAATATGGCGATGGACCATTGGAAATATGATTCCATCGGAATGGTAAATGCAACGGCGGCAAGCGATGCCCCGATGAGCATCTGCAGAGAGACAATCCAAAAGCGCTTTGTCTTGAAGATATCAACGAACGGACTCCAGAGCGGTTTGATCACCCAGGGAAGATAGAGCCAGCTAGTGTAGTAGGCGATATCCGTGTTGGAGACGCCCAGTTTCTTATACATGATCACAGAGATTGTCATCACAACAACGTATGGGATTCCCTGTCCGAAATACAATGTGGGAATCCATTTCCATGGTTTCGGAATTTTTTTCCAGAATGATTCTGTTGTCGATGCTTCGGATCGTTCCATGATATGTTTATCCCCGATCAGTAAAGTTGTTGTAGCGACGCGCCGGTGAAATAATGCCGGACAATATCTTCCGCCGTAAATCCGCGGAGAGACATCACTGCGGCACCGATCTGACAGAGACCGACTCCGTGACCCCAGCCCGCACCGTGCAATGTAAAGGTATCATTTTCTTTATCAACAACAAACGCGGAACTGTACAAATGCGACGCTGAAAGCCAGCGGCGAATTTCCAGCTCCTTGCCGACAACGAGCGTTGCGTGAGTCCCTTCGATTCTCAGCCGGATGATTCTTCCCGACGGTCCGCGTTCGAGCGGTGTCAGCATCGTGACGGTGCCGAAATCGATCCCCGATTTTTTTCGGATCAGTTCGGAAAGTTCCGCCGCCGAATATCGCACGTTCCACCGGAAAAAATCGGTTGTTTCCTGGTCGAACGAGGGAAGAATTTTTTTCAGGACCGATCCGTCCGTTGTATTGCAGAATGCATCCGGCGAACCGGTGATCCATTCACGGGCGGCCGTTTCCGACGTGATCGGTGCAAAATGATGTTCCTTGCTGCAGGCAACGGGAATGAGATATGAAAAAGGAGTATCGGACCATGTAGTATGAAACGGTTCGGAAATGCCGCCGCATGATTTAGAAAAACGGGCGTCGCAGATTTCATTTTCGTGCAGCAGAAAGACTCCGCGGGTCATCCGGATTGCTTCCGCAGCGGCATTGGAGATGTCCTTGGTGATTCCCTGATACCGCTGACAATGGTCATCCGCACAGACATCGAACAATTCATGATCTTCCCTGTCGTAATACCGGATGAGTTCCGTCGTTGTCGCCGTCGTCCGTTGTGACGGGATGCCGAGATTGGAAAATTTCTTTTTCATTTCCAGCATAGCCACCAGCCAGCTGCGGGAGGTGATGGCATGGGCTTTCAAGAGTTCCATCGGCGCACCGGCACTCATTTCGGATGAGATGACGCTTGCCAGATATTGTTCCACGAGAACTTCATTGATTGCCGTGATTCCTTTTCCGTGCGCGACAAGACGCAGCGCACCTTCGAACGTTTGATGTTCCTTCCGTTCCCAATGAAAGTTGATGCCGAACACCACGTTGTGAATCGTAAAATTTCCCGATCCAGTCGGCGTAAACAGAATTTCTTTGCCCCTCTGCAATTCTATCTCTTTCCCTCCGTACAGAACAATGTCGCCGTTGTCCATCACGGCTTTAAATGCCCCGGTAAGAATAACATCGCCGGCTACGGCAAATTTTGCATTGAGCACTCCGCTAATCTCCGCATACTGTTCGACGATGCCTACTTTAATGACCGGTTCGGAATTAATCATAACAACTCAAGAATAGTATTCATTGTTTTGGGTGGAATCGACACTTCGCTGAATATTTCGCTCAGGAGCGGAGCATCGACACGGTGAAAATCCTTCTCCATCGGAGTAATCACCAGTCCGCCGATATCCACCGATGCAGGACTGATCAATATTTTTTCTTCATTTTCCTTAAAATAGACCGAGGGACGATGCACCGACCGAAGAAACAGTATCAGTCTCCATGAATTATTTTGGTATGTACCGATGATGTTCACTTTCGGTTCGCCGTCGCTGTTCATCGCTTTCCGCACAATAGACATGACAGAGAGAAACGTATGCTCCACATGTTGTTTGTCGTTCCCTTCCAGTATGATGACGCTTCGTCCGTAATTCTCAAGCGCAGAAATGTCGGTATGATTCCTTCGCGATATGTGCCGGCGGTGCCGCTCCGCTTCCTGCTCGACCGGAATCATTCCTGACGGTGATGCCTGGAAGTGCATATGATCGGGAGCAGATGCGCCGCATTGGGGACCGTTATAAAAGATGGAATACCGCGGAGACAGATCCCGAGCAAGATCAAGAAATGGAAGTATCTGTTCTTCGATCGACTGCGGGATGTGTTTGATGTGCGAGATCGTAAAATGTTCACGGAAAATCGGCATCGGATTGCAGAGCACAAGATACTGATCGTGATACAACACCCCCTGCTGTTCCGGCGGCAGATGATCCACGCATAAAAAACAGCGGCGCGCTTTGATGGCGCCGGCGTCGACGTTAGCGGAGGTGCTGACAATGCGTTTCGGATTGAACTGCAGCGTTACGGTATACGAATCGAACGGCACCGTGCGTGTCTGAACTGTTCGGAGCGCATCGACTCCTTCAGCAAGCATCGGCCACTTCGATTGCTGGTCCTCATACAATTGTTTGGCCATCGTGTGCAGCGGATACTGCGACGGGTGAGGAAAGCGGGAAAATATTTTTTCCGGGGGCATGAACTCCATTATTTGATGTCGCGGAAACCGATAAAATGATTGACTGAAGTCCGTCCCATTTGGAACGGCGACTCCTCCGTAAACTGAAAACCGAGTTTTTTATACCAATTGAGCGACGGGATATTCTGTTCCATCACTCCGAGCCAAATCTGCGAGAAGGAATGCTCCTGCGCTTTTGCTTCGATCAATTTCAGAAGCTCGGTGCCGATCCCTTTTCCCTGAAATTCAGGCAGCACATACAACGATTCAAGATAACATCGGTGTTTTTCAACATTAATTTTCATCCGCGCATAGCCGACAATATGATGCTTGACCACGGCGACAACGCCGACGCTGTTGGCGTCGTCGAACAATTGAGCAAAGTTAATTTCGGAATAATAATTATTGAAATACCACTGCATGTCCGTCATCGGAATAAAATCGGCATACGAAGCAACCCAAGTGTTGAAAAGCACTTTTTGGATCTCGCTCGTATCGTCAAGCGTCCATTCGCGGTATGTGGTATTCAATGACATTCAGAACACCACGGTCGTATCGAGCGTGGCGGAGGGAGTCCGGTATATGTTGATGTGATAGGTGCCGGGCGCATCGACGGATATCGTATGCTGATGCGTAAAGGATGAAACAACCTGAATGCATGTTTGATACCGTTTCGCCTTGCGGTACACAGTCAGGTGAATCTGGTTTGAGTCTCTTTTTTCGACGATCCGCGAAAATCCCCAGCACGGATTCGGCGCAAAGCAATGAAGACCGATGGTCGCTTGTCTCTGCAGTACGGTATCGATCGTCACTTTTTCCACCATCGCGATTGCTTCATCGTATTCATCCCCGTCGTCATAAAAATTTTCACAGCTGCAGACGGCAAACACCAGAAGCAGCAGCGCGGCGATATGTCCGTTTCTGTTCATCACCGTTTCTTGTTCATCTGCACACGGGCTTTCATTTCGATCGTCCGTATCTTATCCTTGTAAAAATCATTCCGATTGATTTTATCAATGGGAAGCGCCGCGTCCGTGTTCCCTTCCCACCGGCGGCAGTGATACAGGGAGGAATAAATGCGGCCGATCTGATAATGTCGGGAAATTCTGATCGCAGCGGCGTAATCTTCTCCGTAACTCGTGTTGGGGAGCAGAAATTCCCTGAGCACCGGAGTATAAAACGCTCTTGGAGCTCCAAGTCCGTTAATGCGCAGTGCATTGTTCCGTCCGTTCTTCGGAGTCCACTCCTTATGATCGATGAGGCCCGGCGGTATCGGCTGCAGATCGGCATTCACGAGCGTATACGAGCCGATGACCATCGCAACTCCTTCCGCTCTGAAGACGTCAACAATCTTTTGCAGCGTATCATTGCCGGAATAGAGATCGTCCGAGTCCAGCTGAACGGCGTATGTACCGCAATGCTCCGAAAGAACGGCAACGTTCCAGCATCCGCCGATTCCGAGATCTTTTCGAAGCGGGACGACGTGCTTTACGCGAAGATCACTCCGCGACAAATCGCGGAGAATGGACGACGTGTTGTCGGTCGAATGGTTGTCCACAACAATTACATTAAAGGCGAAGTCCGTGGTCTGGGAAAGCACGCTTTTCACCGCATCGCCGATGGTCCGTTCACGGTTTCGGACCGGAATCACGACGCTTGCAACAACCGGAAAGATCTCCTTTGAAACAGGAACTTTCGAAAATTTCGGTTTAAGATAGGCACCAACATTTTTCAGGTGTTTTGTCGCCACCAATTCATTCTCCTGTTGCAGGACAATATTGCGCGGATCGACATAATCAAATTGTTTTTCACCGCTTTTCCGAACGTCAGATTCAGTCTTCGTATAAAGAAATTCCTGAATATGAAAAATGTCATGATCAACGGAGATCTTCAGCCGTAAATCATACAAACCCGCACGCATCACATTCTCAATTTTACCATACCGTTTTACGGCTTTTTTGATCGCTGCCGCCGAAAAGAACATCACTGCGCCAAAATCGAAATTATCGCGGATGCTGCCAAATTGATAATCGATCACCGGATGCTCGGATCTCGTTCCATCCTTAATCTCATAAAAGTCGGAATACAACATGCCCGCTTTCGTATCTCTGGCAATATCCACAAACCGTTCGAGAGCGGCCTGATTAAATGTGATCGATTGCGCCTGATTGATAAAGAGAAGAAATTCTCCGGTCAGCTTGCCGAGAATTGTATTGATGGCTTTTCCCGATGTGAGACTTTCGGCATTCATAATCGAAATTTTTCCGGATAACGCCGGAATGGTCTCATTGTGAGCAATGATCACGCTGGTCACAAGGGGGGAAACCGTCAACTGGTGCAGCGTTTCATGAAAATATTCTTCGGAACTGTAGGGCAAAACGGCAGTAATCATATCGGGGAAAACCTTTGAATAGTAGTGTTAAAGGTGAAGTTGCCTTCAATGTAAAAAGAAGATGGAGTGAATGCAACCATAGTATTTGATATTTCCATCAAATTTCGTAACATATTAAAGTATTTTTCCTCCATTACGTGAAAGAGATTATGTCAACATTAGATTTGAAAGAATTCGGGAAAAACATCATCGTCCGCCAAATTAAAATTGAGGATTATGATAAATTGGTGGAATTACAGCTGAAATGTTTTCCCGGCATGAAACCATGGACGAAAGAACAGATTGAAAGCCAGCTCAATTTATTTCCTGAAGGACAAATTTGCGTCGAATATGAAGGAAAATTGGTTTCGTCATCAAGCAGTTTAATTCTTGACTTCTCTCTCTACTCAGAATGGCACAGTTGGAAGGAAATTGCAGACAGCGGATTTATTCGAAACCATAATCCTCAGGGCAATACTCTGTACGGCATCGAAATTATGGTTGATCCCGAATACCGCGGAATGCGTCTCGCACGACGATTGTATCAGGCAAGGAAAAAACTTGCAAAAAAATTTAATCTGATGAGAATTATTCTCGGGGGAAGAATCCCGGGATACGGCAAACATTCCGACAAGATGACAGCCCGCGAGTATGTGGACAAAGTGATCAATAAGTCTCTTATTGACCCGGTGCTGACGACCCAGTTGTCGAACGGATTTGTACTGAAACGGTTGATTCCGGATTATATGACGTCGGATTCCGAATCCAAGGGATATGCCACTTTTTTGGAATGGACCAATCTGGATTATGAACCGGACACAAAGCGTATCTTTATGCCGGTGGCACCCACACGAATCTGCGCAGTTCAGTACGGGATGCGTGTTGTGAAAGATTTCAACGATTTTGCAAAGCAATGCGAATACTTCATCGATGTAGCGGCGGATTATCGGAGCGATTTTGTTCTTTTCCCGGAAATATTTACGACACAGCTGCTCTCCTTTTTACCGACGGAACGGCCGGGTGTCGCAATGCGGAAACTTTCGGAATTCACGCCCAAGTATCTTGAATTGTTTCACAAGCTTGCGATTAAGTATGACGTAAACATCATCGGCGGCTCTCACTTCACTGTGGAAAATGACGATCTGTTTAACATTTCGTATCTATTTAAAAGGGACGGAACGGTCGGAAAGCAGTATAAACTGCATGTGACGCCGAATGAAAAGCGTTGGTGGGGAGTCAAACCGGGAAAGTCGCTTGAAATTTTTGACACCGATAAAGGAAAAATTTCAATCCAGATTTGTTATGATATTGAGTTTCCTGAATTGGCGAGAATCGCAACGGAACAGGGTGCTCAGATGATTTTTGTACCGTTTAACACCGACGAACGGAACGCTTACCTGCGGGTCCGCTACTGCGCACAAGCTCGCTGTATCGAAAATCATGTCTATGTCGCCATCGCCGGCGGCGTCGGAAATCTTCCGTTTGTTGAAAATCTCGACGTGCATTATGCGCAGTCGGCGATTTTTACTCCGTCCGACATTCCCTTCACCCGGGATGCCATTCAATCCGAAGCGACGCCGAACACCGAAATGGTTATTGTGGATGATGTCGATCTGGAACTTTTAAAACGGCATCGTCAGAGCGGAAGTGTTTTAAATTGGCTGGACAGAAGAAAAGATTTGTACGACATCCGCTACAAAGGCGGATCGAAAGTTACGGTGTTATAATAGGAATACCGATGCTGCCGGACGCCCGCAGTTGTGCCGGCAGCATCGGGAATTACGGTGATAGCTTCCTGAACACAAGCTGTCCTTCTCCCTCCAGATCAAGCTCAAGCGAATCGCCTTCGTTTATGTCGCCGGAAAGAATTTTCGTCGAAAGAATGTCGATGATATTTTTTTGAATGGTCCGTTTCAACGGGCGGGCGCCGAAGCTGGGATCGTATCCAAGCTTTGCGATCCATTCTTTTGCATCGTCCGTCACCACCATCCGAATCTCCTTCTTCGCAAGCATTTCATCGACTCTCTTCAGTTGAATATCAATGACCTGTTTGATATCCGACTGCGTCAACGGTTTGAACAACAGTACTTCATCGACGCGGTTGAGAAATTCAGGTCTGATCGTCTGCCGGAGCAGGTTATTCAATTGAGACCGCAGGTCGCCGGAAAAACTTTTCCAATCGTCGTCTGTTTTCATCATACCCAGCCGCTCCTGGATCAGCTGCGAACCGAGATTTGAAGTCATGATGACGATGGTATTTTTAAAGTTTACGGTCCGGCCCTGCGAATCGGTCAGTCTGCCGTCATCCAGCAGCTGCAACAGCACATTGAACACTTCAGGATGCGCCTTCTCGATTTCATCCAGCAGTACGACCGAATACGGTTTTCGGCGCACCGCTTCGGTCAGCTGTCCGCCCTCTTCATACCCGACATAGCCCGGAGGTGCTCCGATCAGCCGCGACACGGAAAACTTTTCCATATATTCGCTCATGTCGATCCGCACCAGTGCATCTTCGTTATTGAACAACAGATCGGCAAGCGACCGTGCAAGCTCCGTTTTACCGACGCCGGTCGTGCCGAGAAAAATGAACGAACCGATCGGACGTTTCTCGTCCTGAAGCCCCGCTCTGCTCCTTCGAATGGCATCTGCCACCGCTTTAACCGCTTCTTCCTGATTCACCATCCGTTGATGGATTTTTTCTTCAAGATGCATCAGCTTCGACCGTTCGCTTTCAAGCATTCTGGTAACAGGAATTCCGGTCCATTTCGAAACGATCTCCGCGATGTCTTCCGCATCCACTTCTTCCTTGAGCATCCGTTGATGTTTTTGTATCTCCGTCAGTTTCGACGTCGCTTCTTTAAGCTTTTTTTCCAGATTCGTCAGCGCGCCGTACCGAAGTTCCGCTACTTTGCCGAGATCTCCCTCCCGCTCCTTCTTATCGCTCTCAATCTTCACATTCTCAATTTCTTCCTTCATGGTTCGGATTGATTGGATCAATTCTTTCTCGTTTTCCCAATGCGCCCGTAGTTCTGACCGCTTCTGGTTCAATTCGGCAAGTTCTTCCGCAATTTGATCAATATGCTGCACGATCGCCTCGCGGTCCGATGCATCGGCATACTCCGCGGAGAGCTCGCGCTTCACCGCTTCCCGCTCGATCTCGAGTTGTTTTACCTTCCGTTCTAAATCGTCCAACTCCTCAGGCATGGAATCGATTTCAATCCGCAGTTTCGACGCCGCTTCGTCAATAAGATCTATCGCCTTATCAGGAAGAAATCGGTCTGAAATATATCGATGACTTAATTGTGCTGCAGCAACGATCGCACCGTCGGTAATACGCACCCCGTGATGAACTTCATACCGTTCTGCAAGTCCGCGCAGAATCGAGATGGAATCTTCGATCGACGGTTCGTCCACCAGCACCGGCTGGAACCGGCGTTCGAGTGCCGGATCTTTTTCGATATGCTTTCTGTATTCATCCAGCGTCGTTGCGCCAATGGCTCTGAGATCTCCCCGGGCAAGCGCCGGTTTGAGCATATTGGCCGCATCCACGGCTCCCTGAGCGGCACCGGCACCGACAAGCGTATGGAGTTCATCGATGAAGAGAATAATCTCGCCGTTCGAATTTTCCACCTCTTTCAAAACTGCTTTAAGACGTTCCTCAAACTGACCGCGGAAACTTGCTCCGGCAATCAATGAAGCCATGTCGAGCGCAACAATACGTTTTGATTTCAAATTCTCGGGAACATCGCCTGAAATAATTCTATGGGCAAGACCTTCGGCAATTGCAGTTTTTCCCACGCCCGGTTCCCCGATCAGCACGGGATTATTTTTTGTGCGGCGCGATAACACCTGCAGCACGCGGCGGATTTCCTCCTCCCGACCAATGACCGGATCGAGTTTCCCTTTCCGTGCAAGCCCGTTGAGATCGCGTCCGTACTTTTCCAGCGACTGATACTTATCTTCCGGGTTTTGATCGGTCACCCGCTGAGATCCGCGGATCTCCTTCAGCGCTTTCATCACACCGTCCTTCGTCACGCCCTGATCAAGCAGCAGTTTCACTCCCATGTTGTTTTTTTGATGAAACAGCGCGAGGAGCAGATGTTCCGTGCTGACGTACTCGTCTTTCAGGTTCTCCGCCTCTTTCTGACTCTGTTCGAGAACCTGTTGAAACATGGCGGATGCAAATTGCTGCGAACCGGATACTTTGGGAAGCTTTTCTATCGCTTCATTAATCTTGATTTTTATGTACGCAATGTTCACTCCGAGTTTCTGAAGAATCGGCACCACAATCCCTTGCGAATCCTGCACCAAGGCTGCAAGCAGATGTTCCGGCTCGAGCGACTGATTGCCGTACGATACCGAAATCTCCTGTGCGTTCTGGAGTGTTTCCTGAGATTTGATTGTAAATTTATTGAAATTCATCGTTGTTGTACTTGTTCATTGTTTTGTTCTGTTTTGTAGACGCATAAATTCTTTTTCCCGCTCTTCAGAAACCGGCTGCGAAAAAAGAAGTTCGCTCAATTTATACGCCGGAATGATTCCCGCTAATCGTCCTCCGTCACCGTAGGGACCGGCAACAATCCCAGCAAGAAAAAAACGCTGAGGAAGCTTCGACGCCCCGGTATCTGATGCGGCCGGTGAAAAATAAAACAACGGGGAGCCGCTGCTTTCTTCGGAGACCGGAGACTCCACAAGAAATAATTCCGTGTAGGACTGGTTCCATCTGTATTTTTCATTTGAAAATTGGACGATAGTGCCGAACGAAACCGACGGGACATTTTTAAAGATTCCAGTATGCAGCGCCAGCATTCCCGCATGGAACACTTCGTCCCCCTCCGATATTTTTTCCTTTTCGATAAAATCTATCGGAGCGATCATACCTGCCGGTGTGTACAAAATATCATATCTATTTAAATCCGGATACGCAGGCAATAGAGCAAGATTGACGCTCGAATCGGGATGGCCGAAAAATTTTCTTCCCTCATTTGAAACAAGAGGGATGATCAGCGTATCGGCGCTTTGATCCTTTTTATTGATCCTAATATAGAGCGTATCATGCTGCGTTCCGTCCGGTTTTGTGATGACGCTCCTCGTGGTCACAAGATAACCGAAGCTTGCCGTATCCTTATTTTTTTCCGCCTTCATCAGCAGAAAAAATGCGGTCCCTTTTGGAATTAAGCGGTTCGATGTATCACGCGTAAAAATAAATGCAACCGATTTTTTTACTGAAAGCGGAGCCCTTGCATCCAATTCCTGAGAAACCAACAGGATAAATGCAACACAAAGTATTGATATCTTCATCATAAATTTTTCTGTTGGTAATCTTCAGAAATATTGATCAGAGAACGTCGGATTCGTCCTGGCGATGTTGTAAGCCTATTATAGTTTCACCAGCTGTGTCTGTATCACTTCTTCGGTTCTTCCCCGAATGGCCTCAAGAGACGAAGCAGGCGGTTCGGCATCAAGCTTCAGCGTGCAGCATGCGGTTTCCGTTCCTTCGAAGATCAGATTTTCGACTTCCTGGATGTTAATCTCCGCCGACTTCAGTTCATTGAACACATTGGCGAGCACGCCCGGTTTGTCGAAATGACGGACTACCAGTTGATATCTTGCCGGAGTCGATTTCGCTTTGTTCACCCAGTTTTTCACCGTACCGCGTTCTTTGTACTGCCGGATGATGGCAATGGTTTCCTCGGCAATAGCACTTTGTGCCTGGTTGGTCGATGCGCCGATATGGTGTGTTCCGTACACATTCGGCAGAGACGCGATGGCATTGGTGAACGGTGAAGTCTTATCTTCGGGTTCTCCGGAAAAGACATCTGAACCAACCCTGATTTTTCCCGCTTTGGCGGCTTCGAACAGCGCCTGTTCATCGACGACTTCCCACCGGGACGAGTTGATAAAGATCGCATTTGGTTTCATTTGTGCAATCAGATCCGCTGAAATGATTTTCTTGGTTTCCGGTTTCACAGCGAGATGAACCGAGATCACATCGCATTGCGGGAACAGTTCTGCCAGCGTTTCCGCCTTGTGCACTCCCAGCTCGTCCGCTTTTTCCGCAGTCAGCGATCTCGACCAGGCAATCACATGCATCCCAAACGCCTGCGCCCTGCGGATGAATTCCGTTCCGATCTTTCCGACGCCGATGACACCGACCGTTTTTCCGAACACTCCGTCCGCTTTCGAATATTCGCTCTTGTTCCATTTTCCGTTTTTCAGGTCAACGACATTGTCCGGTATTCGTCTGTCGATTGCCAGCAGCAATCCCATCGCAAGCTCGGCGACCGCGATGGAATTTTTTCCGGGACAATTGGAGACATAAATCCCCCGGGCGTTCGCCGCTTTCATATCGATATTGTTCACACCGGCACCGGCGCGGATAATCAATGAAAGATTCTTTGCCGCCGCAATGCAGTCGGCGCGGACTTCAGTCGAACGCACCACAAGCACATCCGCGTCACCGACCGCCGCCGCAAGTTCTTCCGCTTTGAGCTTCGGTTTATTTTCCACCTGAATGTTCAATGAAGTTAATTGATCGATCATCTGCTGCGGTAACTGATCAGCTAATAGGACTTTCATATGATACCTCTGTCTATTGTGGTTTTTATGACGCGGAGCCTTACCGTAAGGTACGTTCTTTTTGGCCTCTCATCAATTTACATCAGATGATTGCATGCTCTCCATATGGAAAAGTCAGTTCAATTCAGTCTGACCGGTCTGAAACTGCGAAGGCGAGGAATTACCTCGCCTTCGACCCTCAGTCTGCATGCCTTTTCAGGCACCCATCTTATTTGTCATCAACAACTTCAAAATCAGCGTTTTCGACCTTCTTGCCGGAATCAGCTTTTCCGCTGTCGGAAGACTGCTGCTGTTGTGCTCCCGGATCGGCGCCGGGTTGAGCCCCTGCTGCTTTTGATGCTTCGTACATTTTCGTAGAAGCCTCATTCCAGATTTTTTCCAGCTCTTCCTTCTTTTCTTTGATGCCGGAATTTGCTTTCAACGCCTCTTCGAGTGCCGTCAAGGCTGATTCGATTTTCGCTTTGGTATCGGCATCGATCTTATCGCCGAGATCGGTTATTTGTTTCCGTGTGGAGAAGACGAGTGAATCGGCCTGATTTTTCAGTTCGATCTCTTCCTTCCGTTTTGCATCTTCGGACGCATGCAATTCGGCATCTTTTTTCATCTTCTCGACTTCTTCCTTGCTCAATCCCGAGGAGGAAGTGATTCGAATATTCTGTTCTTTGCCCGTTGCTTTGTCCTTCGCCGAGACGGACAGCATGCCGTTCGCATCGATGTCGAGCGAAACTTCAATCTGCGGGATTCCACGCGGAGCCGGCGGAATTCCGTCCAGATGGAATTTTCCGAGCGACCGGTTGTCAACGGCCATCGGCCGTTCACCCTGAAGGATGTGAATCTCCACCGACGTTTGATTGTCCGCAGCCGTACTGAATGTCTCGCTTTTCTTCGTCGGAATCGTGGTATTTGCGTCGATCAGTTTCGTCATCACTCCGCCGAGTGTTTCAATGCCGAGGGACAATGGCGTCACATCCAGCAGAAGCACATCAGTGACATCGCCGGCAAGCACTCCGCCCTGAATGGCAGCACCGACCGCGACCACTTCGTCGGGATTGACTCCCTTATGACCTTCTTTTCCGAAAAACTTCTTCACAAGTTCCTGCACTGCGGGCATGCGCGTCATTCCGCCGACAAGAATCACTTCGTCAATTTGATTGACAGAATATCCTGATTCCTTCAGCGCTTTTTCGGTCGGCGTGAGGCACCGCTTCAACAGATCGTCAACAAGCTGTTCGAACTTTGACCGGGAAAGAGTCATCGTGAAATGTTTTGGTCCATCCTGCGTAGCAGTGATGAACGGAAGATTGATCTCCGTCTGAGCGGACGATGACAGTTCAATTTTTGCTTTTTCCGCCGCTTCGCGCAATCTCTGAAGCGCCATGGTATCTTTTAATAAATCAACACCTTCCTGCTTCTTGAACTCTTCGGCAAAATACTCGACCAGCCGCTGATCGAAATTGTCTCCGCCGAGATGAGTGTCGCCGTTTGTCGATTTTACTTCGAACACACCGTCGCCCAAATCAAGGACGGAAATATCAAACGTTCCGCCGCCGAGATCGAACACCGCCACTTTGGAATTTTTTGTTTTCTTGTCCAACCCGTACGCCAGCGCTGCGGCTGTCGGTTCGTTCACAATGCGCCGGACTGTTAATCCCGCCACTTCTCCCGCTTCTTTTGTCGCCTGACGCTGCGCGTCGTTAAAATATGCAGGAACAGTGATGACTGCTTCGGTTACTTTTTGACCGAGATAATCTTCGGCGGTTTGTTTCATTTTTTGTAAAATCATTGCAGAAATTTCCGGCGGTGAATACACCCGGTCCGCAATCTTCACCCGGGCAGTATTGTTTTCTCCCGTGACCACATCGTACGGAACCAGCCGCATCTCTTCATTCACTTCATTCATGAAGCGCCCCATGAACCGTTTGATCGAGTAGATGGTGTTCTTCGAGTTTGTTACCGCCTGTCTCTTCGCCGCCTGACCGACAAGACGCTCTCCGTTTTTTGCAAACGCAACGATCGACGGTGTCGTTCTCGCACCTTCTGAATTTGCGATCACTACCGGTTCGTTTCCTTCCATCACCGAAACCACGGAATTAGTCGTTCCGAGGTCGATTCCAATTATCTTTCCAGCCATATCAATTTCCTTTATTTTTATGTTGTAGTTTTGTGTTTTTCTGTGTATCTCTTTGCAACCATCGTGCCAA
>CAZQSI010000008.1:0-2897 GCA_964596155.1 uncultured Chitinophagaceae bacterium | reverse complement strand
GAAATTTCGGAGAGTCTTGCCACAAAAGCGGTCGGTAAGAAAATTTTCTCGTTTGCTTCAATCGATTCTACCAATACGTTCGGGAAATCGCTTGATGCGGAGAAGGCGCCTCACGGCACACTGATTATTGCGGATGAGCAAACCAAGGGCAGAGGAAGAATGGAGCGCTCGTGGGAAGCACAGAAGGGAAAAAATCTGCTCTTTTCCCTTGTCTTATATCCGGAGTTCGATTCAAAAAAAACCGGACTTCTGCCCTTTGCCGGTTCGCTCGCTGCAGCTGATGCAGTTGAGACCGTGACGGGACTTTCGGCATCATGTAAATGGCCGAACGATGTGCTGATTAACAATAAAAAAGTTTGCGGCATGCTACTTGAAACCGTATCGGGAGGAGCGGAGCTGCAAAAAATTGTGTTCGGTTTCGGCATTAATGTTAATCAGCAAGAATTTCCGGATTCCATCCGCGGAAAAGCGACATCACTGTTTCTGGAAAGCGGCAGGGAGATCGACCGGAGGTCATTTCTCAAAGCAATGCTTGAATCGTTCGAGCATCGGTACGATCAGCTGGCACACTTCCCGGCACATCGGCTGCTTCATGACTGGAAAATGAAAGCGTTGCTGTTCGGGAAAAAAATTATTGTCATCGAAAATGATACCGGCACCGATGCAACCGCGATTGATCTCGCGGATGACGGCAGTTTGTTGATTGAAACAGCGGGAGGCGAACGAAGAAATATTTATGCGGGAGATGTCAGTCTCGCATATCATTCAACGGCAGAATAACAACATCACTCAGAACTAGTAAGGAAGGAACGCATGGTCCTCACAATCGATATCGGCAACACACATACGGTGATCGGCATTTACAACGGGACAAAACTGCTCGGCGACTGGCGGGTGACAAGTTTTGTAACAAGAACGGAGGATGAGTTCGGTGCGCTCGTAAAACAATTTTGCGATACGGCAAAGATACCGCTGAAGAAGATCCAATCCGTCGGCATCGCCTCCGTCGTGCCGAACCTGACCGACGTCTGCATCAAGATGTCACGGAAATATTTCTCGCTCGAACCGATCGTCATCTCTTCCGATTTGGATCTTGGCATAAAGATTATGTATGACGACAAACATGCGGTGGGTGCAGACCGGTTATGCAATGCGGTGGGAGGATTCGTCAAATACAAAGGTCCGATCGTCATCGTCGATTTCGGCACGGCGACGACATTTGATGTCGTCTCCGCTCAGGGAGAATATCTCGGCGGCATCATTTCCGCCGGAATAGAAACGTCGTCGGGTGAACTTCACCGCCGCGCGGCAAAACTTCCGAAGATCGATTTGCGGTTTCCCGAAAAAGTGATCGGAACCAACACCGAACAAAGCATGCAGTCCGGATTAATGTACGGCGCTCTCGACGCGATGGAAACAATGATTCGGCGCATTTCGAAGGAACTCGACGATTATCCGACTGTCATTGCCACCGGCGGATTCTCGGAACTGATGAAAAAGCATTCCAAGGTCATTAACAAGCATGAACCGACGCTCGTACTGGAAGGGATTCGGCTAATCGTGGACAGAATTGAAAAGCGGAAGAAGAAAAAACACCGGTAATAAAAAAAGCCGTCCAAGGACGGCTTTTTTTTTGACTTTGCATCGGTTTAATTAATACCGAACATCTGAACCGAAAATTGCGCAAACGCAATAAGATCGTTGAAGAAAATGCCGTAATAAAGCGTCGGGATTAACAGACTGACTAGCAGAATTTTTTGCGCCAGCGGAAACGCCAGCGATTCCTCTGCCGCCGGCTGCTCTTCCCGAAGGAACATATTCCGGATAATCCGAACGTAATAATAGAGCGAAACGACGCTGTTCAGCACTCCGATAAGTGCGATAACGATCATTTTTGCATTGATCAGCGACAGAAAGATCATCCATTTCCCGATAAATCCCGCCGTCGGCGGCAAACCGGTCAGCGAAACAAGAAAGATCGCCAGTGCTACCGAAAGAAGCGGTGCGCGTTTCCCGAGTCCTTTATAGTCATCGATATGCTCGCTGTTGAATTTGTTCGCAATCATCATCACCACATAGAACGCGCCGAGATTCATGAACAGATACACAACGAAATAAATCATCACCGCTGCAAATCCGTCATTGCTCAGAACAACCAAACCAAGCAGCATGTATCCCGCCTGGGCGATGCTGGAATACGCGAGCATTCGCTTCACATTATCCTGCCAGAGTGCAACCAGATTTCCGAGCGTCATCGTCAGCACGGAAAGAATCATCAGTGCATGCTGAAGATGAATCCCGTCAAGAAACGTCCATGATCCGTTGAAATTGGGCATGGACGAAGAATCGATGAACATAATTTTAAACGCCCGCATCATCATTGCAAAACCGGCTGCCTTCGACGCAACGGAAAGAAATGCCGTGATTGTGGTGGGCGATCCTTCATACACGTCGGGAGTCCAGTAATGAAACGGCACGGCGGAAATCTTGTACCCGAATCCGACAAGAATGAAAATCGATGCCGCCACCAAAGCGAGATGATTTGAGCTTCCCTGCATCAGTACGGTATTGATCCCAGCGATGTCAAGCGTTCCGGTCAGACCGTAGATGATGGAAATTCCGTACAACATTACACCGGAAGAAAATGCTCCGTACAGCAGATATTTAAGCGACGCTTCGGAAGAATCTTTTGCCTTCCGCGTGAACCCGGATGCGACATACGACGACAGCGAACTCATTTCAAGCGTCAGATACATCATCAACAGATTGGATGCACCGACCATAAACATCATTCCCAGACACATCGAAAGAATCAGAAAATAATATTCGCCGATGGTCTTCCGTTCCTCGTTGATCTCATCCGAGTACCGGGACATCAGCACCACGACGAGGGTGGA
>CAZQSI010000007.1:49069-64370 GCA_964596155.1 uncultured Chitinophagaceae bacterium | reverse complement strand
TCTGCCGCTCCGAATGTTCCCAGTTTGTTTGCCAGTACATCGGTCTGATCGAAGGTGCCGTAGTTGATGTAATTGACCCCGATGCCCATCACACCGACGCTTTGTACCTCCTGCGTGTATGCGGCAAAACCCGCTTTGATATCAAGCAAGTGGCTTGTATAACCGAATGCAGCGAGAGGGGACAAGGAAACGCCGATTGTTGCGGGATTGTAAAAAATCCCTGCCGGATCTCCGCTCATGGAAACGAAACTTCCTGCCATGGCCGAGGCCCGGGCGCTGACATCATTCTGAAGGAATTGATAGGTCGGCCGCTCGCCGGAAAGAGAAACGGATATTGAGAAAAACGTACAGGCCAGTACGATTGAAAATACTTTGATGAAGTTCACGCGCTTCATTTTTCCTCCGAAGGACAATGATTGAACGATATCGGTCAATCCAATGAGTTGCTGTTCTTGACTATGGTGCGTATCAATCAATCATTGTCCTAATGTAATTATCAATCGATTGAAATTCAATATTTTTATCTCAATCGAATTATTCATATAATTGATCATATGCAAAAACGATTAATAGTCTTGTTGCCATTGTTATTGTTCGGATGCGCAGGCCAGCGGGCGCCTGAAGGCGGTCCGGTCGATACCACCCCGCCGGAAGTGATTTCCGTTTCTCCCGCCCCTTATACCGTCCTGTTCGACAAGCAATCCATCATTTTCGAGTTCAGCGAATATGTCGACCGCCGTTCGGTGGAGGAGTCGATCTTCATTTCTCCTTCGATCGAAGGTATTGAGTTTGACTGGAGCGGTACCGAAGTGGAGATGTCGTTCACCGAACGGCTCAGAAGCAATACCACCTATGTTGTTACGATCGGCACTGATGTTGTTGACGTGCGTGCACGCAACAGAATGGCGGAAGCATTTACGCTGCCGTTTTCAACTGGTGCAAAGATCGATAACGGCTCCATCACCGGAAAAGTGTTTGACGATAGTCCGGATGGAATCCTGATCTATGCGTACAAGCTGGATTCGATCCTTGTTGACACATTGAATCCGTCGAAGGTAAAACCTGATTATCTGACGCAAACCGGAAAAAACGGAGAATTCTCGCTGAACAATCTCGCATACGGCACGTACAGATTGATAGCGGTCAGGGATGAGTACAGGAATTTGTTGTATGACGTGCAGATCGACGCAGCCGGAACGACTGAAGATGTCGTACTGACCTCCAGCGACACGCTCAAAACAGGAATTTCTTTCATTGCGGCGAAAACAGATACGACGCCGCCGACGCTCGTGGACGTGACATCAACGGATGACCGGCATGTGAAAGTACGGTTTTCCGAACCGCTTGATTCCGCATCGGTATCCGACGGCAGTTTTTTGATAACCGATACGCTCGGAAGGAACAGACTTGGGGTCGTAAAATATTTTCCTCTGTCAAAAACGTTCGATGCGTTTATGCTGGTCACGGAATCGCAGCAGAAACATCAACTGTATCTTATGACCGTTCGGGCTGTACGGGATAAATCCGGATTTGTCATTAACCCGTCCGCGGCATCCAAATCATTTACTGCATCAACTGTGAAGGATACCATCCCGCCGCAATTGGCCGGTTCGTCCGCGGGCAGCCCTCAATCAAAAATATTTCCGTCAGACAAGATTCTTGTCTCATTCACCGATGCACTCAAACAGCCGGTTTCCGATTCATCCGTTATCCTGCGAAGATCAAAGGACAGCTCTCAGATTCCGGTCAGTCTGACAATGAATGATCCATCATCATTGTATCTGGTGCCGAAAAAAAATCTGCCTGCCGGCGAGAAGCTGCAACTAATCGTCCGTCCGCAGACGTTGGCCGATCTTTCGGGCAATATCAGTAACGACAGTTCCATGGTGATTTCATTTTCCGTCGAAGATCCGGAAAACTATGGGAGTATTTCGGGCACTACGGCCGGATATCTTCCTGCAAACACCGTCGTAACGGCAAAGAACATCAGCGACAAAAAACAGCCGGAGATACTGAAAGCAGCCGACAACGATGGTGCATTCATTCTTTCCATGCTGCCGGAAGGGTACTATGCGCTGAAAATGTTCGAAGATCGGAACAACAATAAGGAGCATGATGCGGGGAATGTTTTTCCGTACATCCGCGGCGAGCGCTTTGTGATGTATAAAGATACCATTCGGGTAAGGGCGAGGTGGCCGGTGGACGGTGTGAAAATGATTGCTAAATAGTTTATCTGCTGACCGATGTGCTGTCAATCGGAATCGGCAGCGGCGGTTTCGGAGGTTGGTTTTTTATTATTCTATCAGGAACAATCCACGCTTTTGAATATCCCTGTCCGTGAAACTGATCAAGCATCGGTTTTGCTTCCGATCTGTTTACAAAATCACCGACCCGTACTTTGTACGTCGGCGCTTCGAACATCAAATAGATCCAAAGATCGGGATATGTTGTTGTCAGCATGTTTCGGGTGATGTTGGCTTCATCAAAGCTGTTGGTGGCGAGAAGCTGAATTCGGTACCCCTGCAATGTTTCCGGCGGTGCGCTGTTGAGCCGGTCTATGGACCTTCCGTATGTCCGCGCAGTATCGCTTCTTTTATACAAATACACCTCGGTATCATAAAACGACGGTTTGAATGAACGTTCAAATGTGCTGAGCACTTCTTTTCGGGGCATATATGCAGAATCGGACTGACCGAAGGATTGTCCTGCCAGAGGTACGGCAATTGCCGCCGCTGCGATGATGAAAGTTATTACTCTGTTCATTATTTAGTCCAGTATGAAACCCAGAGGTCGGGATAATCGTTCGGAAATTGGATCTGCATGCTCTTCATGAATTCGACGGCGGCAGAACGCTTCAGAAACGTTCCGACGGAAACTCTGGTTAATTGGATGGACGAATCGTATAATACTCTCACCGGCTGTTTAAACCGCTTGCCGAGTAATTCCTTGTGCCGGTTGACATTGCTCGGAAGACGAAAAGCACCCACCTCCACCGTATAAAACCGTTTCGGCACCGATGCCTTTACCGAAATGGGGGATGATTGTGATTCCAATTTTTTCTTTCGTTGGACATCAACGGTATCGGCGCGGACTGAAAATTGCTGCGGTGCCGCAATCTCTTTTTTCGGTGGAACATTAATCGGTTTTGATTTCGACTGACCAGGAATCTTCGGCGTCTGTTTGACAATTGCTATTGAATCGGATGCCGTTGTCTGCGCCGGAGCGGACGGCTGAACCGATTGCTTCGAAGACGAGCATCCGGCAATCATGCCGGCGCAGAGACCGAGGAAGGCGATATGTCGGAAAATATTAATATTTCGCTCCTGAAGTTCCGATCTGTTCAATTGGGTGCCAGGTAGTTTTGATCTCCTGAAGATCGAGAATGTGATAGGGATGTTCGGCAGAGCTTTTCATCCAGTCATTCTGCCAAAAGAGCGGCCGTTTGACATTCACCGACGCATTCGAGGCGATTTCCTTTTTTTCATCGGCATTCTCTCTGCAGTACACAACCGCATTCACATCCATATGATTTGAGAAATGACTCAGCAGTTCACTGCATTTTCCTGTCAGCACATTTACCACGCCGCCGGGAAGATCGGACGTTGCGAGAACTTCGGCAAACGAAACCGAACAGAGCGGTTTGCTCTCGGACGCCAAAACGACACAGGTGTTCCCGCCTGCAATGCAGGGAGCAATGACGGAGACCAATCCAATTAATGACGAAGTTTCCGGAGCGATGATGGCGACGACGCCCGTCGGTTCCGGTACGGAAAAATTGAAGTGTGATGAAGCGACGGGATTAACAGTGCCGAATGACTGTTGGTATTTATCGCACCACCCGCTGTAATAAATCAGCCGGTCGATGGCGGCCGTTACCTCGGCTTCCGCGGATTTCTTTGTGCTGCCCTGCTGCAGTAATTCGTTTACGAACTGATCCTTTCGGCCTTCGGTCATTTCAGCAATGCGATAGAGAATCTGTCCGCGGTTATTTGCGGCACGAGACGACCATCCGCCGAAGGCGTGTCTGGCAGCGACGACGGCATTCCGGAAATCTTTCCGTGAGGAGAGACTGACATTGGCGATCGGTTCGCCGCGCTTGTCTGTCAGAGGATAATATCTGCCGCTTTCCGTCCGGGGAAATTGTCCGGCAATGTAAATTTTATATGTTTTCAGTACTTCAATTCTGGACATGTCTGATTTCCTGAACATTAAAGATGCACATAGGGGAGCAGTCCGTGAAGTCCGCCCTCACGGCCGAATCCACTTTCCTTGTATCCGCCAAACGGCGATGTCGGGTCAAATTTATTGTATGTATTGGCCCAAACGACACCGGCTCTCATCTTCGAGGTTAAATTGAAAATTTTCGATCCCTTGTCCGTCCAGACACCCGCGGAGAGTCCGTACGGAATGTTGTTCGCTTTTTCGATCGCCTCTTCAATGGTCCTGAACGTCTGCACAGCCAGCACCGGACCGAAGATTTCCTCCTGCACCAGGCGATGGGACTGAGACGTATTGAGAAAAATTGTCGGCTTGCAAAAGAAGCCTTTTGAGGGGAGCGTGCAGGAGCTTTGATGCATTTCTGCGCCTTCGTTGACCCCGATCGTGATGTACTCGTGAATTTTTTTCAGCTGTTCTTTGGAGTTGATTGCGCCGATATCGGTGTTTTTATCCATCGGATCGCCGACGATGAGCGTTTCCATTCTATCTTTTAATTTTCTGATGACAATATCAGCGACACCTTCCTGCACAAGCAAGCGCGATCCGGCACAGCACACATGGCCCTGATTAAAGAAAATGCCGTTGACAATACCTTCAACCGCCTGATCGATCGGAGCATCGTCGAAGATGATGTTTGCCGCTTTCCCGCCAAGTTCGAGTGTCACTTTTTTCGACGTTCCTGCGATTGCTTTTTGAATAATTTTTCCGACATCGGTGCTGCCGGTAAATGCAACTTTATTCACATGGGGATGATTGACAATTGCCGCACCGGTTTTTCCGAATCCCGTAACGATGTTAACCACTCCGTCGGGAAGTCCGCTTTCAGCGATGATCTCCGCAAGTTTTAATGCCGTAAGGGAAGTTGACTCAGCCGGTTTGAGTACGACAGTGTTGCCTGTTGCGAGAGCAGGAGCGATCTTCCACGCCGCCATCAACAGCGGAAAATTCCACGGAATAATCTGTCCTGCAACACCGACAGGACGGGGAGTGCGGTTTGGAAACGCATATTCCAGTTTGTCTGCCCAACCGGCATAATAGAAGAAATGATTTGCGGCCAGAGGAACATCCACGTCGCGTGATTCACGGATCGGTTTGCCGCCGTCCATCGTTTCAATCACGGCAAATTCCCGCGCACGCTCCTGAATCATCCTTGCGATACGGAAAATATACTTTGCCCGTTCCTTGCCCTTCATTTTTTTCCACACCGAATTGTATGCCTTTGCTGCTGCCGTTACGGCGAGATCGACATCCTTGTCGTTTGCCTCGGCGATTTCGGCGATCTTTTCTTCCGTAGCGGGATTTATGGTGTCGAAATATTTTTTGCTCAGCGGCTGGACAAATCCGCCGTTGATAAACAGCCCGTACTGTTTTTTGAGATGGATATGATCCTTGCTCTCGGGAGCAGGAGCATATTTCCAGTCCTCAAAGAATTTCAGCGCTGTCCCGGATGCTTCTTTTGTTTCGGTTTTATTCATCGTTCATTCCTGCATTCAACAGTGGATTCTCTGATGCAACTGAGCCGTTCACCGGTCGGTGCCGCAACATCAGTCGATGGAGAAATAGTCTTTACCCTGATACATTCCCCGCTCTTCTTTGGCAAGCTGCATTAAAATATCGTTCGCAAGGCTGCTGGCGCCGAACCGGAACCATTCGTTCGTCATCCATGCATCGCCAAGCGTTTCATGGAGCATGACGAGATAGTGCACAGCCAATTTTGCGGTGGAAATGCCGCCCGCCGGTTTCATTCCGACCATCTTTCCCGTTTTGATATAATGATCTTTGATCGCCTGCAGCATCACGAGTGTAACCGGCATGGTTGCCGCCGGCTGAATTTTACCGGTCGATGTTTTGATGAAGTCGGCACCGGCGTAGATAGCGATATCGCTGGCACGGCGGATATTATCGAGCGTCGAAAGTTCGCCTGTTTCCAAAATCACTTTCAGTCTGGAAGCGCCGCAGGATTCTTTGACTGCGGAAATTTCATCGAAGACAAAACTGTAATTTCCCTCAAGAAATGCGCCGCGGGAAATCACCATATCGATCTCATCCGCCCCCTCATCCACCGCAAATCTCGTATCGGCGATCTTTACCTCGCGGGTGGTATTTCCGCTGGGGAATGCCGTAGCGACTGATGCTACTTTGATCCCGGTTCCGGCCACCGCATTTTTTGCCGTGCGGACGTGGTTCGGATAGACACAGACAGCGGCAACAGTAGGAAGTCCATGAAGTTGATCGCAGAGATGAATTGCCTTGTAACACATCTGCCTGACTTTTCCTTCCGTATCCTTTCCTTCGAGCGTCGTTAAATCGATCATCGAAAGTGCAAGCTTCAACGCCTGCACCTTTGCAGATTTTTTTATGCTCCGTGAGGTAAACCGGGCGACCCGTTCTTCAACGCCGACCTGATCTACCACCGGACTCATTCTGAAATTCGGTATATCAATTGCATTTATCATTTTACTACTGTCATTTTCTTAATATCGGTAAAATTTCCTGAAGTAAATCTATAAAAATAAATCCCGCTAGACAACCACTTTGCATCGAAATTTACAGAATATGTTCCGGGTGTCAATGTTTTATCAACCAAGAGGGCTACTTCTTGTCCGACAATGTTATACACCCGCAGTACAGTATGCCGTTCTTTATCAACCGAAAATCGAATTGTCGTGACAGGATTAAACGGATTCGGAAAATTTTGCGACAGTGAATATGAAACCGGTGCGGTGCGATCTTTTGCAGATGCGGGCGAGGAAGCGTATGCCAGAACGCGTATGTCGTCCAAATACCAGCCGTCGAGTTCCATCCCGCCGTCGGAAGAGAGTCGAAAACGGATGAGAATTTTTTGACCTGCAAACGGAGTCAGATCGGCGCTCTGTTCCGTCCAGGAGAGTCCCGGTGTGAATGCATCATACCCGTATGAAGATGACGGCTGCTTGCTGCCGTTTCGTCCGGATCCTTTGCGTGAGAATCTCGTCTTCACGGAAGTCCAGCTCGAGCCGTTATTCGTGGAGACTTCAATAATGCCAAAATCCCACGTCGATTCTATTTCCCATTTGGTATTGAATTTCAGTTCGGCAAATTGAAAACCTGCGAGATCAATCTGATCTCGGAGTGTCAGCGGATTATCGCTGTTTGCCTTATAGAACCCGTCCGGACTGTCCGTAAAAACGAGTTCGTCGCGGGGAGCGTCGTATGCAACATTCCAACCCGAGCCGGTCGTCCAACGATCCGTTGATTGAGCGCTGTCGTTTAACAGCACGACGGCATTCCCGGTGATAAAAGAGATGCTGTCGTTCAGTAATCCGCCCGTTGAATCCTTAATTGAGACGGTATGAAAAACCGAGGAAGCCGACTCATTCGAAAGAAATGTTTGATTGACGATATATTCTTTTTCCTCGAACGGTGCGATACCGCCTGTGTTGACCGACGGAATAATATTGCCTTCGCTGGAGGTCAGGTACAGTTTCATGTCGGAGAGCGGTTCCAAACCTTTATTGACCAAACGAAGAACGATATTTTCTCCTTTGCGTTCGATTGATCTGACCGCAGGAAATGCACCTGAAAAATAGGCCAGCATTTTATTTTGATGGATATTTTCCTGAGCTAAAGGATAGATGAGTGTTTTGGAGGGCCAAAATCCCGTTGTGCCGACTTCCGGCGTCATTGAATATGCTCTCGGCTTCGAAGTGTCGCCGTACATGAAGTCGTCCGAATTTCCCCGCGTTGAATACCCGACGGTTTGTTGATCGGTGCCGATTGAATATCTGTTTGACATGGACATATCATACGTCCATTGTCTGAACAGGAGAGAATCGCCGCTTTCGGATGAACTATATCCCCATGGATAAATAATGTAGTTTCCGTACGTATGATAATTAAAGCAAGCCCTCACATTATGTAGTTTCAGAAACGCACTCAGCGTAAAGGTTTCAGGTTCGGAAAAAGGAGCTGGTCCGCGAAAGACATCGCTGTTTGATAATGTGCTCGATCCGCCGTTGGGCGCATCCCACATAAAGTGAGGGCCATAATTTCTGTTGAGGTCAACGCCGAACGACCCGTTGCCGTTGTCGCGCCTGTTTTTTCTCCACATGCCGCCGCCGTTGTTGTTTAACGACTGATTGTACACGTAACCGTCGGGATTCACGACGGGAATGAACCACATTTGACGGTTGTTCACCAGATAGGTCGCTTCAGGATTTGTACCGTAATTTTCAAGCAGCCACCACATGTAATAGATGACGGTCATTAACCCCTGCGGTTCACGCGCATGATGAAGCGCTGTGTATAACACTTCAGGTTCCGACGGTTCAGATTGTGCGGGATTATCGGAAATTTTCACAGCAACGATTTTTCTTCCTTCCACGCTGGCGCCGATGGAATCCATTGTTGTGATCAGAGCGGGAAACAACAGATGCATCGAATCAAGTTGCTGAAGTACTTCGGCATAGGTCAGAAATCCTCCCATCGCACCGTAACGAAAATTTTTCGGAGCATCGGCAGGGAGGGCGGTTTTCAGCAGCCGTTCGGAATGCTGACGGGACTCGTAAAATTCAGCCCAATCTTCAATGATATACCGGAAAGCAATGCCGGCGTCTGTAAGCGCTTGCAGTTCTGACGCGCTGAGAAAGAGCGAAAGCGAACCGCCGATTTTGCCGGTGAAATGATCTGCGGCAACGCCGAGTTCAGCGATACGCCGGTATTCTTCCGCCGACCGGACGGGGATTTCGACCTGACTGTAGCGTTCCTGCGAAACGACGGATGAAAGACAAAGGAGCGTAAGAAGGAAAAATTTCATTTTGAGAGGACCATCTTTCTTGTAGTGCGATTGTTACCGGAGATGAGTGAATAAAAATATATTCCGCTTGTCAATGAGGAGGCATCGAATGTCACCGAGTAGGTGCCGGGGGAAAGAGATTGATCAACGAGCGTTGAAAGTTCCTGTCCCAGCGCGTTGAAAATTTTTAATTGTGTATTGAGTTCAGTGTTCACCGAAAATGAAATTCTGGTTGACGGATTAAACGGGTTCGGGTAATTCTGGGAGAGATTGAATGCCGCCGGTGCAGCATGCAGCTGATTGATCACAGATGTGCCGGTGCCTGCGGAGAGCGAAATCTGAATTGTATCGAGCATCGCCGCACGAGTGTATACCGTTTCGACCCTGGTGATGTATCCCGACTTCGAAAATGTAACGGTATGCTTTCCTTCCGCCGATCCGTACAAAAACATTCCGGATGCATCAGTTCGATGCGTTCGTCCCATTTCTTCAACAGTAACAATGACATCAGGAATCACCTGTGACGTTGAAGCATCTGTGACTACTCCCGTCACGCGGCCTCCTTTTTTCTCGTTGACGGTCAGTATATACAGTCCGGTGTTCATATCGGACACCGCAACTTTTCCCGAAGGGAAGTAAGGATACACACCCCACGCGCCGGCGTAGAGGGGAGGATTTGTATCCAACGTCTGATACGTTTGATAGAATGCCACCTCGATGGGCGTTGCGGGATCGGAAACATCGAGAACCCTGAACCCTTCAGTGTAATAGGCGATATAAATAAAATCTCCTTTTACAAAACTGTTGTGAATGCTTTTTGACGTATTCGATGCCCACGTTGAGATTTGTATAGGATTTGTCCTGTCGGAAATATCATAAATGTGGAGAACGCCCCCCGCGATTTCAGTCGAAACAAACATGGTGTTTCCGTCATCGCTCAGCCAAACCTGATGGGTTCTTCCTTCCGGTACTGTCGGTACTTTGGCAACAATTTTCCCGGAGGTATTCTGGGTGTAATATCCTTTCTGAGTCATATCGACGATATCAACTCTGCCGGCGTAAATTGCAGCAGCATATAAAGTGTCGTTGCGAATGTACGCGTCGTGGACATATGGAGTTAATCCTTTTCCGTACGAACCGACCTGCAGAGGGTTTAGAGGATCAGAAACGTCCAAAATTTTTGTTCCGCCGAAATCACCTCCGTGGACATAGAGGAAATGCTTGTCGATGGATACGGTATGAGCACGATAATATTTTTTGACGAGGTTGTTTGAGGTGTTGGTGTCTGCCCACACATAGATTTTTTTCACCGAAGTCGAATCAGGAAGGGGAGAGAGGTCAACTATTTGGACCCCGGCATTTTTGGAAACATCAGTCCCCTCTGCGCCGATAAAGAGATAATTTTTATAAGTTCTGAATTCATGGTAATTATAGCCCGATGGCGGTCCGATGATGAAGGAGGCTTCGCTGAGTTTTGAGGTTGAGAGATCTACGACCGATGTACCGGATTTCGTCCCGATAAATGCATATTCTCGGCCTGAAACAGAATCTGTCCATCCCCAGACTTCGGAATAGTTGCTTGCCAGAGGATTGACGCCGTATTTGTTCGCATTTCCAAAGAGCGACACATTATAGCTTGTCTGTGCGGAAACAATGGAAAGAACGAAAACGAGGAGCGCAGCAGGAGCGAAAATTCTCATAGAGGGTCCATCTTACGCGAACGGAGAAAAAATATCCGAAGCGATGCATGCTTCGGATCTTGTAATAGTAGAAAGTAGCAAAAAAAAATCTATTCGGAAAGCGTTACTTTCACCCACCCTTTTACAGCATTGCAGACAAAAATGGCATCTGCATTGTATAAATCTTCCTTTTTTATCGTTTTTTCGGAGGATCGGGGATTCGTCTTTAATACTTCGCCGCGGTAAATTCCGGGAAGCAGACCACACTCCGGCGGCGGGGTGTAAAGATTTCCTTCCTTCTCGATGAACAAATTAGTCACAGCACCTTCGGTAACTTCATCCCGTTCATTTAAGAAGAGATAATCGATGATTTGTTCGTCCTCTGCTTTTTTCCAATATCTATTATACAGCTCTCTGTTCGTTGTTTTATGAAAAAAGAAAGGATTCGATGAATCGGTTCTTTCAGGAGCAATTTTCACAATTTGCTTCGCGGATGAAGGTTTGAGCGGATTGGCTTCGACCATCGGGAGTCCTTGCCGGGTCAGCAGCAACCGGATCCGGTATGCTTGACCGGGTTCAAACTTCCGCTCCGCAGCTTTCAATGCCTCCAGAATTTTTTGACGGTCAAACGTGAAGAAAAAGTACTCCGCAGAACGTTCCAATCGTTCAAGGTGCCGAGGGAGAAACTTGAATTCATTTTTCCACATCATTGTTTCGAGCAGGTCGAACGAAACAGGCGTCCGTGTCAGAAATGCGGCTTTTAATTTACACTCTTCAAGTTCCTGCATGGGATCGGAGTCAAAGACGATACCGCTTCCGACCCCCATCGTGCCGCCGTCCTTTGTTAATTCAATGGTTCTTATGGCAACATTAAACACCGCTTCGGCTTTGGGTGCAATATATCCGATCGCACCGCAATACACTCCGCGGTCATGCCGTTCCAGTTCTCGAATAATCTGCATCGTTCTGATTTTCGGGGCGCCGGTGACAGATCCGCACGGAAACAGCGAACGGAAGATGTCGTAATAACCTGTCTCCTTCAAAAGCGTGCCGTTGATGGTTGACGTCATTTGCAGAATCGTGTCAAATGTTTCAACCGCGTACATATCGCTGACCCGGACGGAACCCGGCTCACAAATCCTTCCGATATCGTTGCGAAGAAGATCGACGATCATAAGGTTCTCGCTCCGGTTTTTCTCGTCCGTCCGGAGCTGATCGGCTTTTTCCAGATCCTCGCTCAGCGTCCGGCCCCGTCCGGCAGTTCCCTTCATTGGTTTTGCGGTGATCGATGACCCGTTCCGGCGGAAAAATAATTCAGGAGAGAACGAAAGAATCTGGTACGAGCCGGCATTGATAAACGCTCCGAAAGGGACATGCTGCTGCCTGCGCAATGTAAAATAGAGATCCCGTACATCGCCGTTGAACGAAAATGTAAACCGGTCGGTGAAATTGATCTGATATGAGTCTCCGGCAACAATATATTCTTTTAATTTTTTTATGCTGGCGTAATACTCCGAATCCGTAATCTCAAGTGCCGGAGAAGTAACCTCCGGCTTTTGATGATGAGTAATGCCGTCGAGCAGGGAAGGGTCGATCCGAAGCGGTTCATTGAATAATCCGAACCAGAGCAGCGGAACGGGACCATTACTGCCGGTAAATTGAAGAACATTTTCAAAATGATATCCGCATTCATAACCGACAAATCCTGCAGCCCACAAACCCTCCGCAATGTCCGATTCGATGTTTTTAAAGACCGATGGAATGTCAGCCAGCTCGTACGCGGAATATTCCTTGACCGGAGTGTGAAAGAGAAGGTTAGAATTGTTGCTACTGTCCTTCCGCGACGTTTCAAGAAGGACGGAGCCCCGCTGCGACAAGAGGGAAAGCAAAAACGGACGGTCGATAATTGTTCCGGGCTTTGACATGTCGGTGTCAGGAACCAACAAGCTGCTCCAGGTTTGCTTTAAGTTTTTGAATTGTCTGTTCGAAGTTCTGCTGTTTATTTTTTTCTTTTTCGATGATTTCCGGCGATGCTTTGCCGACGAAATTTTCGTTGCCCAGTTTTGCCATCACTCCCCGCAGCTGTCCTTCCAAACGGTCAATTTCTTTTTGCAGCCGCTCCCGCTCCACTGTTGTGTCGATAATTCCTTTCAGAGGAATATAAATTTCCTGACCGTTGACCACGGAACTTGCGGAATATCCCGGCTTTGCCGCATTGATGCCGATGGTGATTGTGCCGAGCCGGAGCAGTTTCTGAAGCGCACCGCGGTTCTCTTCCAGGATCGTCTGCTTGTCAAAGTCATTGCAGTTTGCCGTGAAATCAACCGGTTTGGACATGGGAATATTCATTTCACTGCGAATTTGGCGGACAGCCGTGATGACATTCTGAAAAAATTCCATCTGACGTTCGGTGTCGATGTTAATGCCTCCGCTTGTCTGAGATACCTGAGGCATAGTGGAGCGCATGATGGAATCCGTCTCGGCGCGGTCGGACAAATGGCGGAATATTTCTTCCGTCACGAACGGCATGAACGGATGGAGCAATTTCAGGGTTTCTTCGTACACCGATAACGCCCGGTTGATGATGGTGCGCTTCAATTGATCATCGCTGGTTTCCTGAATCCGGTTCTTCACAAACTCCACATACCAATCGCAGAAATCCTTCCAGAGAAACTCGTATAATAATTTTACCGCATCGTTGACCCGAAATTGGTCCATGGCTGCGGTGACGTCGCGGACCGTAGAACCGAACCGTGAGATGATCCACCGATCGCTCAAATCACTCGGTGCAGAGGAGGAGACGATTGCCAGATTTTCCGCCGCGGGGAGTTGATCACGGTTCATCATCAAAAATCTGCCGGCATTCCAGATTTTGTTGGCAAAATTTCTGCCGAGCTCGCACTTCTCATTATCATACAGCACATCCTGACCGACCGGCGCGATGAACAAAACGGTGAACCGCAATGCATCGGCGCCGTAGGTGGAAATCACATCGAGGGGATCGGGTGAATTGCCGAGAGATTTGCTCATTTTTCGTCCCTGAGCATCCCGAATCAAACTGGTAAAATAGACATGCCGGAACGGAACATCGCCTTTGAATTCCAATCCCGCCATGATCATTCGTGCGACCCAAAAGAAGAGAATGTCCGGCGCAGTCACGAGAACATCGGTCGGATAAAAATATTTCAAATCGTCCGATTCCTCCGGCCAGTTGTGAACGGAGAACGGCCAGAGCCAGGAAGAAAACCATGTGTCGAGCACATCATCATCCTGACGGAGATCTTCCTTCTTCACGTTCGGATGTTTTTTCTTCAGTTTTTCGAATGCCTCATCCAGGGAGCGAGCAGCCGTGAAATGTCCGTCCGGAGTATAATATGCCGGAATGCGGTGTCCCCACCAGAGCTGACGGGAGATGCACCAATCCCGAATGTTGGTCATCCAATGTTCGTATGTTTTGGTCAGCCGCTCAGGATAGAATTTTATTTTTCCCTGTTGAACGGCAGCCAGCGCCGGTTCCGCCAGCGGTTTCATTTTTACAAACCATTGATCGGAAAGATACGGTTCGATCACCGTATCACACCGGTAGCAATGACCCACATTGTGCAGATGGTCCGTTGTCTTGACCAAGGCATGTATTTTTTCAAGATCGCGCAGAAGCTCCCGCCGGCATTCGTACCGGTCCAGTCCCTGATACTTCGGAGGAACATTCGTATTCATTTTGGCAGAGACATCCATGACGACGATCTGCGGAAGATTCAACCGGATGCCGGTCTGATAATCATTCGCATCGTGCGCCGGAGTGACCTTGACGGCGCCGGTGCCGAACGAGGGATCGACAAAATCATCCGCGACAATCGGAATGACTCTGTCCGCAAACGGCACGACCGCTTTTTTTCCGATGAGCGATTTATACCGCTCATCTTTCGGATTAACGGCAACGGCTGTATCGCCGAGCATCGTTTCCGGTCGTGTGGTGGCCACGACGATGAATTCATCGGAGCCTTCAATCGGATATTTGATGTGCCAGAGATGTCCGTTGCTTTCCACGCTGTTCACTTCATCGTCGCTGAGCGCAGTTTGTTCGCGGGGACACCAGTTGACGATGTACTTCCCTTTGTAGATCAATCCTTTATCAAACAGCTGCACAAACGCTTCTTTGACGGCATTGGATAATCCCTCGTCCATGGTAAATCGCTCCCGCTCCCAGTCGCAGGAAACGCCGAGCGTTCGTAGCTGCTTGCTGATCGTGCCGCCGTATTGGGATTTCCATTCCCAGACACGCTCGATGAATTTTTCCCGTCCCAGATCGCGCAGCGAAGTGCCTTCCTTCCGGAGCGCTTTCTCCACAACATTTTGCGTGGCGATACCCGCGTGATCGGTGCCAGGTATCCAGCATGCTTCGAATCCCTGCATTCGTTTCCACCGGGTAAACGCATCCTGCAGCGTATTGTTGAGGATGTGACCCATGTGCAGTATACCGGTGATGTTCGGAGGAGGAATGACGATCGTGTGAGGAATTTTTTCCGGATTGATTGACGCGTGGAAAAAACCGTTGGACTCCCACCATTGATAAATTTTTCCTTCAACGTCGGCGGGGTTATATTGTTTTGCTAATTCAGACATTCGTATT
>CAZQSI010000007.1:42744-48969 GCA_964596155.1 uncultured Chitinophagaceae bacterium | reverse complement strand
GCGTGATGGAGCGTATCAAAACTGCTGATGTCGCCGAACACCCCGAACATTCCCTCGTTGTTCACTTCCTTGAGGATCTCTGTATTATAATCAATAACCATGATTTTCCCCAACATCGACGGATTGTGCTGCTTAATTTTATCGACAAGCGCGCGCGATGCTCTGTGATATCCGAGAATCACGATCGGAAAATCCCCGCTGCCGTCCGGAATGTCGTTCGGTTCATTCGTCGATCCGAGTCCGATGGACCGAACAAGTCTGTCATAGAATAGATAGATCTGATGATTGTATTTTATGGCATAGGATGAAATGATGGAACTGAGCGCCATGGCATAAATCAGCATCGCCACCAGCGACTCCTGCACATGACCGTATCCGATACCGATGGCGGCGATGACCAGAGAAAACTCGCTGATCTGCGAAAGGTTCAGACTCGTGATGAAGCTTGTCCTCCTGCCAGCTCCTGTTGCAGCAAGAAGAGGAGCGATCGTGACAAAGCGTGAACCGAACACGAACAATACGAGGATGGAAGCCATGGTGAACAGTTCGGCGGTCGGTGCGATCATTTTCATGCCGAGCGAAATAAAGAAGAGCGTCAGAAAAAAATCGCGGAGCGGCAGCGTCTTTGCGGTGACGTGAATGCTGTATTGATACGACGAAATGGAAACACCGGCAATCAGTGCACCCATCTCTTTGGAAAGTCCGAGATAGCCGGCGGAGAAAGCAACGAATGAGCACCAACCGATGGAAATGAGCACCACCATTTCCGGCGCGTTGACGATGCTTTCGAAGACGTACTTTAAGATATACCGGCTAAAAAGCAATCCCGCGACCACGAGAAAGATTGTTTTCACAACGGCAAGGATAATTGCGGGAAGATACGGATCCGAAAGATTCGGCTGCATGGCGAGAATCAGAATCGCCCAGACATCCTGAATAATCAAAATACCAAGTGTGATTCTTCCGTGCAGCGTATCCGATTCGAATTTGTCGTACAGAATTTTGACGACGATTGCCGTGCTGCTGAGCGCACAGAGCAGCGCAAGGTAGAGTCCTTCAAGATTTCCGCCGCTGAAACTGAACTCGAACAGCGAAAAAAATCCGATGCCGAGCAGAACGCAGAGAATGAACTGTCCCAGTCCGGTCACGATCATCTGCCGGCCGGAAGAAATCAACTTTTGAGGATTCATCTCCAGACCGATGATGAACAGCAGCAGAATCAACCCGATCTCGGAGATGATTTCGATATTCTCTGCATCGGTGACGAGTCCGAATCCGAGCTGCGGTCCGATAATGGCGCCCGTGATGAGATAGCCGACGATGATCGGCTGCTTCAGTTTATGCGTGATAAAACTGACTACCGTGGCGGCGATAACTGCGATACCAATGTCGTATAATAATCCGTGCACGTCAGCATCCTTACTTGACAGTGAGACGCAGTGAACCGACACCGGGAATGTCCGCTTCCATCAGATCGCCCGTCAGCACTTGTGCCACACCTTCCGGCGTTCCTGTGTAAATAATGTCGCCCTGTTCGAGGGTAAATATGGAGGAGAGATATGCAATCAGTACATCAATCCGGAAAATCATATGACGGGTATTGGAGTGTTGCCGTCTCCGGCCGTTCACCGTCAATGTAATGTCGAGCGCATGAGGATCGGTAATGGTTGATGCAGCGACAAAAGGGGATAACGGTGCGGAAGTGTCAAATCCTTTTGAAACAGTCCAGGGATTTCCCTGTTTTTTGGCTTCCGCCTGACGGTCGCGCATCGTCATATCCAATCCGACGCCGTATCCCGCTACGTGACGCATCGCTTCGGACTGAGGAATATTTTTCCCGCCGGTGCCGATCAGCACCGTCAGTTCCACTTCGTGATGAACATTGGAGGAGAGAGAAGGAATCACGACCTGTTCGCCATTTCCTATAACAGCGGATGTCGGTTTCAGAAAAACAACCGGTTCTGTCGGAACATCGCCGCCCATCTCTTTTGCATGGTCTGCGTAATTTTTTCCGATACAGTAAATATTATTGATGCGGAATTCAGTTCCGGCGGGGAGCAGTTTCACCGTTTTCATATCAAATAATATAAAAAAATGGGAGGAGAATTGAAATAACTATGAAACTCTGCCATTTTTAATTACATTCGAATAAATATTTTAACGCAAGGAATTATTTGTGGCTTCAACGTATAAAAAAGCAGGTGTCGACATTGATGCCGGCGAGGCGGTAGTCAGGAAGATCAAACGATCCGTCCGCTCTACGTTTTCCAAAAATGTCCTGACCGATATCGGTATGTTTGGTGCATTTTATGACGCATCATTCCCCGGTATGAAGCACCCTGTGCTGGTTTCGAGCGTGGACGGGGTCGGAACAAAACTGAAAATCGCCTTTGCAATGAAGCGGTATGATACGATCGGTAAGGATCTGGTGAATCATTGTGTCAATGATATTGCCGTTTGCGGTGCGAGACCTCTCTATTTTATGGATTATTTTGCGACGGGAGCATTGTCTCCCGGTGTGGCTGCCGATGTGATCGGCGGTTTTGCATCCGCCTGTAAAGAGAACAATTGCTCAATAATCGGCGGTGAAACAGCAGAAATGCCCGGATTTTACTCCCGCGGGGAATTTGATATTGCCGGCACTATCGTCGGTGTTGTCGAAAAAAAAGAAATAATCAATGGAAAATCGATTAAAAAAGGAGATGTGCTGATCGGGCTTCCTTCCGACGGATTGCACACAAACGGGTATTCTCTCGCCCGGCATGTGTTATTCCCGAAATTTTCGGTGAAGAAAAAATTTCCCGAATTGAAAGGATCGCTGGGTGATTCTCTCCTCACAGTCCACCGGTCATATCTGAAACCGATTCAATCGGCCACCGGGGCAAAAATAGTGAAAGGAATGGCTCATATCACCGGAGGAGGAATTGTCGGCAACACAATGAGAATCATTCCCAAAGGGTTGAGTGTTCGCATTGACTGGTTATCGTGGCAACGTCCGTTTATTTATGATCTGATACAATCGGTCGGCCGCGTACCTGAATATGATATGACCCGAACGTTTAATCTGGGAATAGGATTGGTCATGGTTGTCGGCAAGCAAAAGGTTGACCAAGCACTATCGCTGTTGAAAAAATTGAAGGAACATCCTGTGGTGATCGGAGAGGTGGTTTCCCGACGGTAGTTACGATTGTTTGCCGGTTCCGTACAATTTAATGCTGTCGATCGTGACCGTAACATCCTGAATGAAGAATTTCCACATTACGGGATCGTCTGAAATATCTTCGATTTGTTGTTTAAACTCTTCCTGCCTGATCTGCTGATCTTCAAAAAATTTCCCCACGATACTCTGATAGACGGAATCCGTTTTCTTGCCGATCATTTTTTCCTTCTCATACAAAAGAGATAGCTCCGCGTACCGCCGGACGGTTTCCTGTTCGTATGAACGATCGGCAGGGCTGTTGCAGGCAGATAATCCGAATGCGAACATCATCAAAATCGTCAAAAAAAATCCAATTGCGTGCTTTTTTCTCATATGCTCAGGACCAATCTCTTTCCTTGATTATGTAGCCCATTCTTTCTATATTTGTTCCACTTTTAATATAAAATCATTCATTTTTGGGTCAAAGTAAAGGATTTTCCCCGATTTATGGCAACGACAGCAGATCTTAAGAACGGCATTTTCATCCGCTTTAATAACGAACTTCACATTGTAGAAGAACACCAGCACCGGACACCGGGCAATCTTCGGGCATTTTATCAGGTAAAAATGCGCAACATGCGCCATGGCCGAGTGGTGGAAAACCGCTTCCGGTCAGGAGAGGAGATTGAACTTGTCCGTGTTGAACGAAAGAAATACTCGTATCTCTATCACGACGGACAAAGTTACAATTTCATGGATCAGGAAACATTCGAGCAGATTCCCGTTGAAGAGTCATTGCTGGGCGACGGCGCGAAATACCTGAAAGAAGGGGAAATCGTGGAAATTATGTTCGACGGTACGCAGCCGGTGGGTGCGGAACTTCCGTTCAACGTGAATCTCAAGGTGGTTGAAACGGTTCCCGGAGTAAAAGGGGATACGGCCACAGGAGCCACAAAACCTGCAAAAGTCGAATCCGGCGCGACGGTGAACGTGCCTCTGTTCATCAATGAAGGGGATATGATTAAAGTGGATGTGCGGACCGGCCAATATTTAGAACGTGTGAAGCAATAATATTTTCAGTGTCATCCATTATTATTGGAGATCCAATGGACTTAAAATATGTTAAGCAATTGTTGGAGATGGTTGAAAAAAGCGCCGTCAATGAGATTGAATTAGAAGAAAAAGGAAATAAAATACGAATTACAAAATCAGCACCGCAGACTATGGCATCGGTTCCATCGTATCAGATGGCGATGCCGGCCCCGCAGGCTCCGCAGCCTGCCGCCGCACTTCCTGCACAAAAACCTGAACCTGCTGCTCCCGCTACCGAAAGTAAAAAATATCATGAAGTAAAATCCCCCATCGTCGGCACATTTTATCGTTCGCCCTCGCCCGATGCTGCTCCGTACGTGAATGTCGGATCAAAAGTAAAACAGGGAGATGTGCTCTGCATCGTTGAAGCAATGAAATTGATGAATGAAATCGAGAGCGATATTGCCGGAACGATCGTGAAGATCAACATCGAGAGCGGAAAACCGGTTGAATACGGTCAGGCGCTCTTTTTGATCGAACCGTAATCGTCCGTCGGTTTCCGGCTCGGCGAACACGCCGGAAACGTGCATTATTGTCCATCGACTATTATTTCGGAGTGTTTGAGTGATAAAAAAAGTACTCATAGCGAACAGAGGAGAAATTGCACTGCGCATTATCCGCGCCTGCAAAGAGATGGGGATTCAAACCGTTGCAGTTTATTCCGAAGCGGACCGGTACTCGCTGCACGTTCGTTTTGCCGATGAAGCAATCTGTATCGGACCTCCCCCCAGCAAAGAAAGTTACCTGAAAATTCCCCGTATCATCGCCGCGGCCGAAGTGACCGGAGCGGATGCAATCCATCCCGGCTACGGATTCCTGGCGGAGAATGCCAACTTCGCTGAAATCTGCATTTCATCCGGTATTACCTTTATCGGACCGACGCCGGAGATGATCAACGCCATGGGGGACAAGGCATTCGCAAAAGAAACAATGCGAAAGGCAAATGTTCCGGTTGTTCCGGGAAGCGACGGCATCATTAAAGATGCGAAGGAAGCGCGGAGACTTGCGGAAGAGATCGGTCTGCCCGTCATCATCAAAGCGACGGCGGGAGGTGGAGGCAGGGGAATGCGCATTGTGCGGGATCTGAACGATGTTGAAAAATCGTACACCATGGCGAGCACCGAAGCTGAATCCGCGTTCGGCAACGGCGGAGTGTACATTGAAAAATATCTGGAAGAACCACGACACATTGAAATACAATTGCTCGGCGACAAATACGGCAATGTCATCCATCTCGGCGAACGGGATTGTTCGGTTCAGCGGCGGCATCAGAAGCTGATTGAGGAATCGCCGTCGCCCGCCGTGGACGAAGAACTGCGTGAAAAAATGGGAAGCGCCGCAGTCCGCGGTGCAAAAAGCGTAAAGTATCTCGGTGCGGGAACGATTGAATTCCTGCTGGACAAACACCGAAATTTTTATTTTATGGAAATGAACACCCGCATACAGGTGGAACATTGTGTTACCGAAATGGTGACCGGCGTCGATCTTGTCAAGGAGCAGATCAATATTGCCAACGGGAAGAGGCTCTCTTCGAAAAAAATAAAATTGAACGGACATTCCATTGAATGCCGGATAAATGCGGAAGATCCGAACTATGATTTCCGGCCGTCACCCGGAGCCATCACCAGTCTGCACTTCCCCGGCGGCAACGGCGTGCGGATCGATTCCCATGTGTACGCGGATTATCACATTCCTCCGTATTATGATTCCATGGTCGGAAAACTGATCGTTCACGCGAAGACGCGGGAAGAAGCGATTGAGAAATTATCGACCGCGCTGGATGAGACGATTATCGAAGGCATCAGCACAACCGTTCCATTTCACAAAAAGGTGATGAAGAACGAAAAGTTCAGAAGCGGCAATTTTGACACGAAGTTTATCGAAACATTTGTCTTTAAAGATTAGCGGTCGCTCTCAACGTCATTCTGCAGATCGCGTTGATGCATTGCCGACATTCTTTCACCATCATTGATCTGCATCCAACGGAAAACAAC
>CAZQSI010000007.1:39172-42644 GCA_964596155.1 uncultured Chitinophagaceae bacterium | reverse complement strand
CCGATCACGGGAGAAGTCACCGAAATCAACAAAGAGATTCAGGATTCTCCTGAACTTGTCAACAAAGAACCATACGAACGCGGCTGGATGATCAAAGTGAAATTATCCAAAACGGATGAAGTTAAAAATCTTCTCGATGCCGAATCGTATAAAAAACTGATCGCGAAATAAGGACTACTATTATGGCAACCAACATCACCGAACTTCTGGGAGCGGATGCAAAACATCTGCTTGATCACAAATGCACCACCATACCGAAAGAGTCAATCCATCTTCCGTCGCCGTCGTTTGTCGATGATATTTTTATTCAGACGGACCGTCCGACCCCGGTGCTGAAAAGTCTGCAGCAGCTCTTCGGCACAGGCCGGCTGGCGAATACCGGCTACGTCTCGATTCTTCCGGTGGATCAGGGAATTGAGCACAGCGGCGGAGCATCCTTCGCAAAGAATCCGATGTATTTCGACGGAGAGAATATCGTGAAGCTCGCGATTGAAGGAGGCTGCAACGGCGTTGCCTCCACGCTCGGCGTGCTCGGTTCGGTGGCGAGAAAGTACGCACACAAAATTCCGTTCATCCTCAAATTCAACCACAACGAATTCATGTCCTATCCGAATACGTACGATGAGACATTGTTTGCAAGCATCAAGCAGGCGTGGGATATGGGATGCGTTGCTGTCGGCGCAACAGTGTATTTCGGCGCTGCGGAATCCCGAAGACAAATCTGGGAAGTAAGTCAGATGTTTCAGCAGGCGCACGAGCTCGGCATGGGCACCATCCTCTGGTGCTATACCCGAAACAGCGCGTTCAAGACGAAAGAAAAAGATTTTCATGTATCTGCCGATTTGACCGGACAGGCAAATCACCTCGGCGTAACGATTGAAGCCGATATCATCAAGCAGAAACTTCCCGAGAACAACGGCGGTTATAATGCGCTCAATATGAGCGGTTCCAGCTACGGTAAGATCGATAAACTTGTATACGAGAAACTGACAAGCGATCATCCGATTGATCTTACCCGGTATCAGGTGGCAAATTGCTATATGGGCAGAGCAGGTCTGATTAATTCAGGCGGCGCATCCGGAGCCAACGATCTTGCCGATGCCGTGAAGACCGCCGTGATCAACAAACGGGCGGGCGGTATGGGATTGATCTCCGGACGAAAAGCATTCCAGAAACCGATGAAGGACGGCGTGGCGATTCTGAATGCCATTCAGGATGTTTATCTTTCAAAGGATGTAACGATCGCATAAACGCGCCGGACGGCCGTATGATCGTGAAGAACCGTTGATAGACCACTAAGACGAAAGATCACACTCACACTTTTCTTGGTAACACATCACATTTCAAAGCGTCATCTGCTGCTGCCGGCACTATGACGCTTTTTTTTATTTATGAAACGATACTCGTGCATCATTTTTGACATGGACGGAACGCTGACCCGCACGAACGAGTTGATTTTTAACTCCTTCAATCACGTTGCGGAAAAGTATTTACACAAACGACTCTCACCGGGGGAGATTATCGCGCTGTTCGGCCCGCCGGAAGAACAGGCCATTGAACGGATGATCGGTCCGAAGCACATCGAAACGGCGATGGAAGAATATTTTTCATTCTATCGGAGGGAACATTCATCAACCGCTGCTCTGTATCCCGGGATGACCGATGTGTTGGATTTTTTGAAATCAAAGAATGTCAAGATCGGATTATTCACCGGCAAAGGGAGAAGGGCCGCCGAGATAACGCTCGAACAATTCGGAATAAGTTCGTACTTTGATGTTACGATGACGGGCGACGATGTCGACGAATACAAACCGTCCGGAGACGGCATCAAAAAAATTCTGGCTGCATTGGCTCTTTCGCCCGCCGACGTCCTGATGGTCGGCGACGCAGTTGCCGATCATATCGCATCGCGGGAGGCCGGCGTCGATGTTGCATCCGTGGTGTGGGACTCGTACGCAAAAGACGAAGTGACGGCGCTGCCGTCAGAGTATTTGTTCCACGACATCCGCCAATTGTTGCAATGGCTTCATGAAATCTATTCACCCGAACCGCTCACAACCGTCGGTGCAGCATCATGAAACATATTGTTCTTTGCATCATCGCCTTTGCGCTTCCGGCTTTTGCACAAATCGAGATCCTTGGTTTGCGCACCTACGCA
This sequence comes from uncultured Chitinophagaceae bacterium, assembly GCA_964596155.1. Lineage (GTDB taxonomy): Bacteria > Bacteroidota > Ignavibacteria > UBA10030 > UBA8401 > UBA8401. The sequence continues at coordinate 40,486 of CAZQSI010000007.1, read as the reverse complement.
AACAATGACGAGTATCTCCCGCCGATCATTGGCATGGGGGAGCAGATTACCATCGAGTTTGACGTAAAGAGTTCACAACCGCCCAATCTTCATATCATTTTCCGGCATGCATCCCGCCGTTGGGAGGTCGACAACGATCTGCTGATCAACGACCCGCTGAAACTGAGAGCAGAAGCGCTTCAGTTTTCGGCAGCGCCGCCGGGTGTCGTGCACTACACGTTCCGATACAGGAATTCCTTCCCCAACAGAAAAAATTTTGTGGAGTTTCTATACTCCGGACATTATATCTATTCCATTGTCGATCAGAATGCCGGTGGAAAGGTGCTGGCTGAAGGGAAATTCATTGTAACAGAATCAACGGTGCCGGTCGTGTTCACAATTGAAAATGCCTATCATACGGAATATCCCGCGCCGATGAACCAAATCAACAAAATGACAGTGAATGTTTCGCTTCCGTCCGAATTTACCGCCGGCGATCCGAAGAGTATAAATTTTCCGGACGTGACGACGGTTCATATTATTAAAAACTGGGAACTGGACCGTCCGGAAAAAGTTGAAGTAGTCGATGACGATCCCGAGACATTCGTGGAGAACCATACAACACCGAGCAAAACATTTTGGAAAAAGAACTGCTTTGCGGGAAACGAGTACCGCAGAATTGACCTGTCGTCCTCTTCGCTCTATCCGAACAACGTTCTCTCTCAGATGAAGAATTCTCCGGATGTTTCCCGTTTTCAGTGGCAGGGTAGTCCGGACGCCAACGGCGCGTCAAAATTAAATGCCTTCACCGGTACAAACAGCGATTATCTTCAAATAGGAATGCGGCTGCGGCTGGCGCAAAGTCCGGCGCAGAATGTGTTTCTTGTCGGTCCATTTTCACAGTGGAAACCGTTGCGGCAGTACGAAATGATCCGTGATACCGCCACCGGCTTGTACGCCCTCAATCTCTGGCTCCGCCGCGGTGTGTATGATTATCAATATGTACTCGGAACGGTTGATCAAAACGGTACGGTCATTGATCAGGATTGGATCTCGTTGGAGGGAAATGACTGGCGAACGATTAACCGATACACGGCACTTGTCTGGTACCGTGATCCGCGCTTTGGCGGTTTTGACAGGGTTATCGGACATGCCCGAAGCAGAAATCCCGGCACTAACATTGCAGGGAAACGAATGACCGTCACCTACCCGCAGCAGAAATAGGATTGATAGATTTTATACCATCAGACCGTAAGGATTGTGCGCAATGAAAAAAATCAATATCGGCGTGATCGGCGTTGGACATCTCGGATCGCTTCACGCAAAGATGTATTC
>CAZQSI010000007.1:7458-39072 GCA_964596155.1 uncultured Chitinophagaceae bacterium | reverse complement strand
TGCATTCAGGTCGGTCACATTGAACGGTTCAATCCGGCAATTATTTCGCTGGAAGCATATCAATTAAAGCCGATGTTCATCGAATCACACCGGCTGGCACAATTCAATCCCCGCGGCACCGATGTTGCCGTTGTGCTCGATTTAATGATCCACGACATTGATATCATCCTCAGTCTGGTCAATTCTCCCGTGAAACAGATCGATGCAAACGGTGTTGCGGTAGTCTCCGATACGCCCGATATCGCAAACGCGCGGCTCCAGTTCGAAAATGGATGTGTTGCAAACGTTACATCCAGCAGGATTTCACGGACGAAAATGAGAAAGATGAGAATGTTTCAGAACAACGCATACATCGCGATCGATTTTCAGCAGGGCAGCGCGGATGTGTTCCGGCTCGGGAAAGAGGGGGAAGGAAGTCTCTGGTCCACCATGCTGCTCGGACAGATCGGCGAAGGGAAAAAGAAAAGAAGCATCATTTACGAGCAGCCGGAAATCAAGAAAATCAATGCACTGAAATATGAGCTGGAGTCATTTGTGACGGCCATTCGCGACGGCTCGCGGCCGATCGTCAACGGAGAAGACGGAAGAATGGCGTTGGATGTTGCACAGCAGATTATGGGAAAAATTCAGGTGCAGAAATTCTCCGTCTAAAATCCGCACACCAACGGAATGCTCAAGATGGAGAAAAAACTATCGTGGATGCAATGAAACTTGAAATCAAACAGACAATCCTGAAACAAATCGGCGCCGTGGCAGACGAACGGGGCGTGGAAGCGTATGTCGTCGGCGGTTTTGTCCGTGATACGTTAATGGGAAAAGAGTGCAGCGATATTGATATAGTCGTGATCGGCAGCGGGATCACATTTGCGGAGGCAGTGGCGGTGTCGCTGCGAAAGAAAAAAATAGTCACATATGAAAAATTCGGCACAGCCATGATGCCGGTGGAGAACGGGAAAATCGAATTCGTCGGCGCCCGCAAGGAACAGTATCACAGGGAGTCGAGGGATCCCGACGTCGAAACGGGAACCTTGCAGGAGGATCTTTCCCGCAGGGATTTTACGGTGAACGCTCTCGCCGTTTCCCTCAATAAGAAATCGTTCGGAGAAATCGCGGATCCGTACAACGGTGCGGAAGACATCACGAACAAGATTATTCGGACGCCGCTCGATCCTATGGCGACATTTGACGACGATCCGCTGCGCATCATGCGGGCAATTCGATTTTCCGCTCAGCTCGGTTTCAACATTGACGAGCGAACCCTGCAAGCGATACCGCCGATGAAAGAACGGCTCCAGATCATTTCGCAGGAACGAATCACCGATGAGTTCATGAAAATCATGGCAAGCGATAAACCTTCCGTCGGTCTTCGGCTGCTCTATGATACAGAAATCATGCCGCTGGTGTTCCCCGAAGTTGCTGAGCTGTCGGGCGTGGATCAGCGTCAGGATCATCACCATAAGGATGTTTTTTTGCATACCTGCCAGGTTGTGGATAATATCAGCACAATGACAAACAATGTGTATCTCCGATTCGCCGCGCTGCTGCATGACATTGCGAAGCCAAGGACAAAAAAATTCATCGAGGGAACCGGATGGACCTTTCACGGTCATGAAGAGATCGGCGCCAGAATGGTAAAGCATATCTTTAAACGACTGAAACTTCCGTATGAACAGATTCCCTACGTGGAAAAAATCGTCCGTCTGCATCAGCGGCCGATGCAGCTGGTGGATGAAACGGTGACGGATTCAGCAGTGCGGCGAATTCTGTTTGAAGCCGGTGATGTCATTGATGACCTGATGACTCTCTGCAGAGCGGATATTACATCAAAAAATCCGAAGCTGGTGAAACAGTATTCGGAAAATTACGATCTTGTCTATGCCAAAATGAAAGAAGTGGAGGAGAAAGACCGGCTGCGTGCGTTTCAGCCTCCGGTTCGCGGAGACGAAATTATGACTGTCTGCAACCTTCCTGCCGGAAAACTTGTTGGAGTATTGAAGTCCAAGATCGAAGAAGCAATTCTGGAAGGAATCATTCCCAATGAACATGATCCTGCGCTTGATTATCTGCTCTCAATTAAAGATGAAGTGATCCGCAAGTATGAAGGTACGAATTGACCTCAGGATCTGATGACGCTGCTGAAAGAGTGTGGTTTAGGAGAATCTCTTTAAACTTGTCTCTCTAAATACCATCCAAACTGTATTATTTTAAAATTATGTTTGTAACTTTTATCATTGAACAACGTTAAAATCACCTAGTTTTGTTAATTTCGGAGCGATACATGAATAAAGGCCTCACTTTTACTGCAATTTCACTGTTTTTAACAGTAATTGCACCAGCCCAGCAAACATTAACACTTCAACAAGCAATACAATCAGCCCTCGATAAAAACATTGATGTCATTCGATCGAAAAATTCAATGTATATCTCGGAGGCCAACGTTACTTCGGCATACGGAAATTTTATCCCGTCACTTTCTGCTTACGCAACCATGGGTCGGTCCGGTGCAACTGCCGCAACGTCCGTGGGTGAAGTAATCAGTGCATCCGGCAGCGCTAGTGCCGGCGTCAGAGCCGATGTTACGCTCTTTGACGGATTTCGTAATACGTCGTTGCTGTCGCGCGCAACATCAACCGCCGATGCCGCTGCATTAAACTTTGCCCGTCAAAAACAGAACACCGTGCTGGCGGTTCAGCAGGCATATCTGACGGTCCTCCGAAATGAACAGTTACTGTTTGTCAGTCAGGAAAATCTGAAACGATCGCAGCAGCAATTGTCGAGAATCGTTGAATCCAACAACGTGGGCGCTGTCGCAAAGGCCGATGTGTACAGACAGCAAGTGCAGACGGCCACAGATGAATTGGCGTTGATCAATGCTCAAAGCAATTATGACAATTCGAAACAAGAACTCCTCTTCCTTCTTGCGATGGATGTGACAAAAGATTATACCATCAGCGACCAGTCGGTGCTGAAACAGATCGAACAGCTGCTTAACGATTCGCTGCAGCAGGAATATGCCGATTACAATAAACTCGTCATGGAAGCGCTCGAATCGCGTCCGGACTACCAATCTACTTTGCTGGGAAAACAGATTTCCGCAAATGACCTTTCCATCTCCCGCTCCGGACATTATCCCTCACTAAGTTTGGGAGCCGGCTACGGTTATGCTGGATCAGATTTTGCAACACTGACCGACCGAAAGTCGTGGAATTGGAGTCTATCCCTGTCAGTTCCGCTGTTTAGCGGTTTTCAGACCAGCACGCAGGTGCAGACGAGTCAATTGAATTTTGATCTTGCGGAGCAACAGGTCGAAGAAGCGAAGCGAAAAGTTGCGAAGGATGTCAAATCGGCGCTGCTGAATCTTGAAACGGCACGGAAGCGTTATGACGTATCATTGAAAAATCTTAAATCGGCGGAAGAGGACAGACGCATTGCGGAAGAACGGTACAACCTCGGCTCGAACACAATCCTCGATCTTCAGGTATCCACAGCAAATTACACACAAGCAATCAGCAACAAAGTATCTTCGTCGTATGATTTCGTCTATGCGAAGCTGCTGTTCAGGATTGCTGTCGGCAGAGAAAAGTTTTAATTATATAACAACGGAGCAGCTATGGCAAATGGCAAGAAAAATAAAAAGAAAATTTTCATTTTTTCAGGAATCGGCGTCATTGCGGTGATTCTCATACTCGTGGTCGTTCTCGGCAGCAAAAAGGAGAATATTGTCACGGTACAGACAGAGAAAGTAACCCGCAGAACCATCACGCAGGTGGTGAATGCGTCCGGAAAGATTCAGCCGGAAACAATGGTGAAAATCAACGCGGAAGTGAGCGGTGAAATCACAGACCTTCCCGTAAAGGAAGGGGACAAAGTAAAACGGGGAACGCTGCTCGTTCGCATCAAGCCGGACCAGTATCAGGCGCAAGTAGACCGCGCCGAAGCAGGGTTGCTCTCAAACCGGGCAAATTTAAATTTGCAGAAATCACTGTTGGAAAAAGCCGAATCGGAATATAAGCGCGCCCAGGAATTATTCGAAAAGAAACTCCTTTCCGATCAGGAATATATCGCGATCAAGACAACCTATAACACGACCAAGTCCCAGCTGGAATCCGCTCAGGCGGGGGTGCAGCAGGCAATGGCGAGTCTCCGCGATGCAAAAGAGAGTCTTGCTAAGACGACAATCTATTCTCCCATGAATGGTACGGTGTCCCAATTATTATCTGAGCTCGGCGAACGGGTGAGCGGATCAAGTTTTACACAAGGAACGCAGATCATGACCGTTGCCGATCTCTCGATGATGGAAGCAAGAGTTGATGTCGGTGAAAATGATATTATTACGATTTCAATCGGAGATACCGCCCGCATCACCATCGACGCGTATCCGGACAGAAAATTCGTCGGGCGGGTGTATGAAATTGCCAATACCGCCACATCACGCGGACTTGGAACGCAGGAAGAAGTGACGAATTTTGAAGTAAAAATCCGAATCTTAAACAAAGATGTCGATCTCCGTCCCGGCATGTCCATGACTGCTGATATTGAAACGGCTACGAAGAAGAATGTCATCGCAGTGCCGATTCAAAGCGTTACAACGCGCGCTCCAAAACCAAAAGAAGGGGAGAAACCGGACGAGGAAGAACAGCGGCCGGCCGGAGCCTCAGGCGGACTGTCGCGGAATGAAAAACCGGTAGAATGTGTTTTCATTGTTGAAAACGGTAAAGCAAAAATGGTGCCGGTGAAGCGCGGTATTAACGACGACGCGTATGCTGAAATCATGTCGGGATTGTCGGAAGATGCGGAAGTTGTGAGCGGAAGCTACAAGGCGATCAACAGGGAACTGGAAGATGAAACGGTCGTCAAGATTGAAAATTCAGGCAAGTTTGCTATGGGTAAACAGGATAACAAGTAACATCAGCGCCGGACGAAGTCTACAATGACATCCAAACGAAATATTCTTCTTCTCATGGGCGTGTTGTTTGGTGTTGCAGCTGCGCAGACGGACAGTACCGGCATCCGGCTGCTGAATGAGCGAAAATTTGCGGAAGCAGAAACATTTTTTTCCTCCGCAATTCGGAAGAATAAGAAAGACCCGGAGGCATGGTATTACCTTTCGCTGGTACATCTTCGTCAGCAAAAACTTGATGATGCCGAAGACGCGATTGAACAAGCGCTGGATCTTGACAACAGGAGCGCAAAATACCATGTTGCATACGGCCAGATTCTGGGATTAAAGGCGCGTGAAGCCAATGTGATATCACAGGGATTTTTGGCGCCGAAAGTAAAAAATGCATTTCTTCGGGCGGTAGAACTTGATCCGGCGAACATTGAAGCGCGGCAGGCATTGTTTAACTATTATATTATTGCCCCGGGCATCATGGGAGGATCCGAAGAGAAGGCGCACGAGCAAGCCTCGAAGATAGTTGCGCTTGACCCGCTCCGGGGAAATCTTCTGCTTGCAAGTTATTTCATGCGAGTAAAGAATGATACGCTGCAGAGCGAACGGTACATTGACCGTGCGATTGCTGCAGACCCGACGGCCGGCGCCGGTTATAAGCAAAAAGGGTATCTGCAGATGAATCGAAAGAAATTTGACGACGCTGCGAAGCAGATGCAGAAATATATCGATTGTGAACCGGCAAATCCCGATGCGTACGACAGTTATGCCGATGTTTTGAAAGAAGAGAAAAAATTCGATCAGGCGATCGAAAAATATCTGAAGGCGCTTACCATAGAAAAAACATTCTCGCCGTCGATTTTCGGGCTGGCGGAATGTTATGAATTGAAGGGAGAGAAACAAAAAGCAAAGGAAACATATCAATGGTACGTCACCATTGAACCGCAGGGACGGCGATCCGCTGCAGCGAAAAAAAAGATCAATGAATTATAACAAGGACCCTATGCAGCCAGTCATCAATATTCAAAACATCAAAAAAACGTATGTCATGGGAACGGTCGAAGTTCATGCTCTGGTCGACGTCTCGGTGAAGATCTTTAAAAACGAGTATGTTGCGATTATGGGTCCTTCCGGTTCCGGAAAGTCGACGTTGATGAACGTGATCGGCTGCCTTGATACTCCCACATCGGGATTGTACGAATTCAACGGCGTGAATGTCAGCGATATGAACGATAATGAACTCGCGAAGATCAGAAACAAAGAAATCGGCTTCGTGTTTCAAACGTTCAACCTCCTTGCCCGATCGGATGCGCTCCACAATGTGGAACTTCCGTTGATTTATTCCGGTATGAAGAAATCCGAACGGAAACAGATGGCAGAGGAAGCATTGGGGCATGTGAAATTGAGCGATAGAATGCACCATAAACCGAACGAACTTTCCGGCGGACAGCGCCAGCGCGTGGCGATTGCGAGAGCGTTGGTAACGAAACCGTCGATCATTCTTGCAGACGAACCGACAGGAAATCTTGACTCCAAAACGGGAGTCGAAATCATGGCGCTGTTCGACGAACTTCACTCGCAGGGAAACACGATTATTTTGGTGACGCATGAAGAAGACATAGCGCGTCATGCTCATCGGATCATCCGTGTCCGCGACGGTCTGGTGGAAAGCGATACGGTTGTTGAGGAGAGAATGATTCCAGCAGTTCAATCATGAACGCCGGCAGGTAAAAGGTAGCATATGAAGCTGACTGATTTTGCATATGAAATAAAAGAAGGTCTCGGCATCTCATTTCAGGCGATTCTCGCGAATAAGATGCGCTCAGTCCTTACCACGCTCGGCATCGTCATCGGTATCGTTTCGGTCACGCTGATGGGGACCGCGATTGAGGGAATGAGCAGGGCATTTGACGAGATGGTGTCCAAGATCGGCGCAGACGTACTGTTTGTACAAAAATTTTCATGGTTTTCCAGCCAGGAAGATTTTTTTGCGTCGCGAAACCGTAAGGATATCGACCTGAAACAGTTTCGTGCCGTGAGGGATCAGGGAACGACGCTGGCAGCAGTAAGTCCTGTCACGGGAACCCGGAGACCGATAAAATATAAAAGTAATACGTCGGACGGCATCATCGTGATCGGTGCAAACGATCAATATGTCGATGTCGCCGGACTTAATCTTGAGATGGGACGATTTTTCAACCAGGCCGAATCAAACGGCGACCGGCCGGTCGCTGTGCTCGGATATACAGTGGCCGAAACGCTCTTTCCGAATGAAACGCCGCTCGGAAAAAATGTGAAGATCGGATCGCATTCTTTTAAAGTGGTCGGTGTCGTTGCAAAGCAGGGAAATTTTCTCGGTATGGATATGGATAACAGAGCCATAATTCCGATCACCAATTTTCTCCAGAAATTTTCCAACCGCCGCCGGGGAATGGATATTCATGTGAAGGCTGCCGACATCAACGATCTCGACAATACAAAGGAAGAACTGCGCGGCATTCTCCGGAAGGTGCGCGGCGTGAAACCGGGAGAGAAGGATGATTTTGCGATCAATCAGCAGGAAATGTTTATCCAGACATTCAATCAAATCGGCGGGGTGATTGCCGGGATCGGGTTGTTTATTACTGCGCTCTCCCTCTTTGTGGGGGCCATCGGCATTATGAACATTATGTTCGTTTCGGTGACGGAGCGAACCAAGGAAATCGGAATCAGGAAAGCAATCGGCGCCAAGCGCTCGACGATTCTCTTTCAATTTTTAATTGAAGCCGCAGCCCTTGCATTGCTCGGGGGTATTATCGGAATTATCATTTCGTTCCCGCTCAGTCTTCTCATCGATCAGGTGCTGCCAACCTCCATGCCGCTGTCCGTTGTCGGCATTGCCTTGTTTATTTCGGTACTGGTCGGTGTTGTCTCCGGATTTCTTCCGGCAAACCGCGCTTCAAAAATGGATCCGGTAGAAGCGCTGCGGCACGAATAACAGAGGAGAGCACGAATGCAACTTCAGGAAAGTATAGGAATGGCGTTGAACGCAATTCGCGTAAACAAGCTCCGGTCTGTGTTGACGCTGCTCGGCATCGGGGTCGGTGTGTTTTCAATTATCGGCGTGATGACGGCGATGGGTGTTCTGCAAAACGCCATCGAATCCGGGGTGAGTCAGCTTGGCGCGAATACATTCCAGATACAGAAATATCCGACAGGCAACTTCGGCAGAAACGAGCGGTGGCGGTTCCGGAACAGAAAAGATATTTCGTATGACCAGGCGGAGTTATTCTACGAACGGATGAATCTGGCAAAGCACGTCGGTCTTGAGCTGTGGATGTTCGGTAAAATTGTTTCCTACAAGAATTTAAAAACAAATCCGAGCGTTCAAATTGCAGGCGAATCGGTGGACGGACTGGCGACGAATAATTGGGACGTGGAATTCGGACGATCGTTTAATAATCAGGAGGTGCAGTCCGCCGCCAATGTGGCGGTGATCGGTTCCGATGTTATTAAAAAATTATTTCCGTACGGCGATCCGATAGGAGAATTGATCCGTGTGGACGGCAATCAATTTAAAGTGATCGGTACGCTGGAGGACAAAGGATCCGTGCTTGGCGGGAACCAGGGCAACATCGTCATTATTCCCATTACCACTCATATGAATATTTACGGCAAAGAACGCTCCGTCAATATCATGGTGACCGCCCGCGATCAGAAAAGTTATAACGATGTGCTGGAATATTCCCGCAGCGTCCTTCGTGTGATCCGTCAGGTTCCTCCCGGCGAGCCGGATGACTTCGAAATATTTTCCAACGAAACCGTCATTGCGCAGTTCAACGAGACAACGTTTATGATCAAAATCGGCGCATTGGGAATTGCCTGCATTGCACTGCTGGCTGCCGGCGTCGGCATTATGAACATCATGCTCGTCTCGGTCACCGAGCGGACAAAAGAGATCGGCATTCGAAAAGCGCTCGGCGCCACAAAGAGCAACGTATTATCACAATTTTTGACTGAGTCGGTGGTGTTTTCTCAGATCGGAGGGGTGATCGGCATTGTGAGCGGTTCAATTATGGGAAATATCGTCTCGCTGCTGCTGGAAGCTCCGCCCATCTATCCGTGGAATAATGCGGTGGCGATTCTTCAGACGCCGTTTATTGATTTTACAGCACTGCAAATGAATATTACGGCATTGATTTTCTGTTCGTTTATCGGAATTGTCTTCGGCGTGTATCCTGCATGGAAAGCGGCGAACCTGGATCCAATTGAAGCACTTCGCTTCGAATAACAAATTGATACATATAAAAACAAAAAAAATCCTGCGGTTGGCAGGATTTTTTGTTTTTAAAATTCGGCGCTGACACCGATGGAGGGAAGAAGACCGATACCGCTTTCGGACTGCTTCACTTTTTGAGTCCGTTCATCGAAGATCGGAATGCCGATGAATTTTCGGTTATACACGTTCTGCACGTCGATATACGTTATAAGATTCCACCGGTCGAAGTTCCAGCGGCGGTCCACGCGCAGATCGAGACTGTGATTTGCCCCGATACGGGATGAATTATACTGTGCGGTATTTTGTGTGCCGTCGGCATTGTACGGCGTGTACGGCCGTCCTGTGGCAAATCGGAATTTGCCGCTGAATTCCCACGCTTCATCCAGTATATATCCACCACCGACATTCACAATCCACCGCTGATCGTAGGAGAATGAGCGTTCCACACCGTCGAGTGCCTTGAATCGGGATTCGTTGAGAGACAGACTGACCAAACCGTAACATGGAACATCCGATAATTTTTTCTGCACAAGCAGTTCAATGCCGCGCGATGCACCGGCACCCGAACTTACCAGCGGATCGAGTCCGAACGATGCGAAACCTTCCTGTGAGCCGCCGAATCCGCTCGAATTGGAGAGAACAAGATACGGCCGGACGATACTGGCAGGATAATCGGAATATTGTTTCGTGTATCCTTCCAGTGTTACTTTGATATCATACCGGAGCACGTAATCAATGCCGAGGATATATTGGTTGACATTAACATACCGGAGATTGCGATTTGCCGGATTTGCAACGAGCCAGATGTATGACGGCGCCTGATGATATGATCCGATGCTTCCTGTTACTGTGAGGAGCGGAGAAAGCGAGTATGCCAATAAAAATCGGGGAGAGAACACAACAGGAGAATTAATCAGATTAAAATAATCAATTCTTCCGCCGACCGTTGCACGGACATCATTTGTCAGCAACTGAGAAATCTGAACATAGCCGGAAGATTTCACCGCTGTAGTATCGAGAGTCGCATTCACGGACAAATTCTGACCGAAATTTGTCCAGAAGGAAGGAAGAATAATATTGGATGTGAAATTGACGAATTTACCCGATGCACCGAACGATAATTCCGTTTCTTTGCTCAACTGCAGAACAACGTCTCCGCGCAGAGTTGTTTCATATTCGTCTGAATTGCTTCTGAAAATCGGTGCCAGCAGGCTGTCATTTTGTTGATAGCGGAATCCATAATAGGTCTGACTCAGCGTGACCGTGGAAAATCCTTTGTCCAGCAAATGCCTCCATGAAATTCCTCCGATGAACTGATCCTGATCGCTGGATAAAATGCGGGAATTTGAAAATCGCTTGTCCTCGGTATCGTTGAACAGTTTTACATTGTCAAGAGCAACAATGCCGAGGATGTTAATTTTATCTTTGGGTGAAAGTTCGTAGTCCACTTTAGTTAAAAAATCCCAATATTCAGGAACAAAGCCGAAGCCTGCTGCTTTAAAAATGAAATCGAGATAGCTTCTCCGTGCCGAAAAGAGAAACGATCCTTTCGATTCGACCGGACCTTCGAGATTCAGACCGAATTGTGAGGCAGAAATTGTTGCTTTACCGCCCAACCTGTCCTGCCGTCCCTCCTTTAGATCAATCGTGAGCACGGAGGAGAGTTTATCGCCGTATCTGGTTCCGAATCCACCGCTTTTAAACGTTGTCTGGTCCACAAAATCAAGGTTGATGAAACTAAGCGGTCCGCCCCCGGCGCCCTGTGTTCCGAAATGATTGATGTTTGCTACTTCAATATTATCAACGACGAATAAATTTTCCGACGGTGCGCCGCCCCGGACGATAAGATCATTCCGTCCGTTCTCAACCTGGGCAACGCCCGGAAAAATGGCTACTGCCCGGAGCACATCCTCCAATCCTCCCGGTAATCTTCGGATCTCTTCCGCACCGAGAATCTGCACGCTGATGGGAGCATCGGGAGTTTTCTGAAAATATTCCGTGGAGACAGTGACACCTTCCAATTCAACAGCCGATTCCATTAATTCTGCAAGCAGAGTGGCAGGTTTGCCGACTGAAACGACAACATCAGTTTTGACCATCGGCTGATATCCGACGGTGCTGATCCGGACATTGTACGTGCCGACGGGAACATTCGGTATTGTGAAACGACCATTGAGATCGGTGGCAGCGCCGAGTGTCGTGCCCATCAGGAGCACGGAAGCACTGATGACAGGTTCTTTTGTCGAATATTGTTTTACCTGTCCCGTGACGGAACCGGTTTTTATTTCAGCCTCCTGCGCATGGATAAGGGGAAGAGTAACGATAAACAAAGCTGCGATGGCAACGCACTTAAATTTTGTCATTATTTTTATTTCACATTTCGAATTATGGGGATTAAACATCATTAAATTAAGTGGGACTATAACACCGGCAGGAAGGGCTTTGTTCCATCCGGTCATCAAACAACGGTGTTTGATAACGCTGCCAGTTCGTCAATAAACTGCGGGACAAATGAGTCATGTTCAGGCTTCATCAGCACGGAGCGGAGTATCACCGTCGACGGAGCGTCTGCGATAAATGTTGGATTGTTTCTCTGAATCAGCTCCGATTCAACATTGAGTGTGGCTACGAAGAGCGGCGCATCCGTCCGCTTCATCCCCTCTTCAAAAATTGTTCGGGAAGCAGCCGAAACACCGGATGCCGAGAATTGTTTGGGTTGAGGGAAATATGTGACGATGTCAAGATCCGGATCGCAGAACATTTTCAACTGAGGATGCTGTTTCAATAATCCGCTGAATGATACGGCAGCATGCCGTGTCCTCGTCAGTATCGGTCCGAATCCTTTTTCGGGCAAAAGCGGCAAATATTGAAGCGTTGCCCAGAGAGCTGCTGCAGAGGCGCCGGCACGCGAACATTCGAGCGATATTTCTCCGAGATGGAGCGATGACGATGTGAAATAGGTATAGGGCGAATCATGTTTATACAGCGTCCCCACGGAGGGATCAGCGAAAATCACACAACCGCATCCGTACGGCTGCAGCCCGTGCTTATGCGGATCGATGACAATGCTGTCACATTGATGCAGGGATAAAAATGGTCCGGGCGCTATCACAGGTTGTTCGGCACGGGCAAGAATGGTGAAAAATCCTCCATAAGCGCAATCGGCATGAATCCGCACACCATATTTTTTTGCGAGCGGCAATATTGCGTCAAGCGGTTCGACCGCGCCGGTGCCTGTTGTTCCGATTGTCACGACAAGCGTGCCGATGTCACCTTTTTTAAATTCCGTTTCCAAATGTTCGAGACTGCCGGTATCCACCGTCCGGGATTCAGTGTTGATAACATTACACATCCGGCTGTGTGTATAATGTGCATTGGGTGAAAATGCGATCTTCTTTTTTGGATGCAGCGAACGCGCGACCCACAATGCTTCCAGATTTGCAATCGTGCCGCTTGATGTCAAATGTCCGAGGTGTTCCTGCATTCCGAACATGCCGGCGATTGAAGCGACCGCTTCGAGTTCCATGGCAGCGGTTGCCGGTCCGCCGTCCAATGCGTGATTGTTCGGATTGATCTGCATCGCCAGCAAATATGCGGCGATCGCAATCGGATGGGGAGGTTTAATCATCTGTCCCGCGTACCGCGGGTGAAAGAATGGATAGTTGTCGTTCAAACGCTTTGCTACATCGGAGAGAATCCTGCCGGAGCGTTCGGGGTCGATGGACATCGCGGGATCATTTTCCATTGCTTCCCAGCGGTCGCGAAACGCAAACTGGGAGGCGGTACTCTGTTCGATAAGACGCCGATATTCTTCCTGAGTCATGGTCCATGCATCCGATGAGGTGATGCGCTAATATAGAACGAACTCAGTTTGCAATCAACACGACCGAATAAATCAATTGAACAGCCGGCATTATTTTTCTATTTTATGTCTGAACAGATTCATATTGTGGCTTTACGTACCGGAGTTGTATTATGATGCTTCAGATTGCGGTGGAAGCGGCGATGGAGGCGGGATCCTTCCTTCAGGAGCACGTCGGCAAAATTAAAAATATTGAGAAAAAAATCGGTCAGGAAACAAACCTTGTCACTGAGATTGACAAGCAATCGGAAGCGATGATTGTAAAGAAAATCCGTGAACATTTCCCAACGCATGCGATTCTCGGCGAAGAGGGAGGTGCACTCGATTCATCATCCGAGTATAAATGGATTATCGATCCGTTGGACGGTACGACAAATTACACTCACGGACTTCCGATTTACTGCGTGACGATCGGTATCGAATATCGCGGCGAGATAGTTGCCGGCGCCATCTATAATCCGAACGATAAAGAACTTTTCACCGCTGAAAAAGGAAAGGGAGCGTTTCTGAACGGAAAGAAAATCTCCGTTTCCGCGAGCGATCGGCTGATCGATGCGCTTGTTGTGACCGGATTTCCGTACAATGTGAAGGAGAATCCGGAAAACGTCATTCAGCACTTTGTGAATTTTCTTCCGGTAACGCAGGCGGTGCGCCGATTAGGTTCCGCTGCCATCGATCTCGCCTATGTTGCCTGCGGCAGATTTGACGGATATTGGGAGGTGTTTCTGCATCCGTGGGACAAGGCGGCAGGAATCCTGCTCGTCACTGAAGCTGGCGGAAAAGTTTCAAATTTTGCCGACGATCCGTCGGATACGATCTATCAACCGAATACACTTGCCACAAACGGCGCTATCCATGCTCAGATGCTGGATATACTGAAGATGACATTGCCTAGGATATGACACAAGCAAAACAAATGATACTGCTGGTGGACGACGAAGATAGTCTGTTGGATATCGTCAGTTCCGTTCTTGAAGCGGAGAACTTCTCCGTCGTAACGGCGCGCAGCGTCGAAAAAGGAATTGAAGTGTTGAATTCGACCACTCCCGACCTCATTATCTCGGACATCACAATGCCGGGAAAAAACGGATTTGACTTCTTCACGCATGTCCGTTCCTATCCGCACCTGCAGCATGTTCCGTTCCTCTTTCTTTCTGCACATACGGATTCGGACAGCGTCGTTGCCGGTAAAGAGATCGGCAGTGATGATTATTTGACAAAGCCGGTTGATTTTCATCTTCTTCTTTCTTCCATTCGTGGAAAGCTGAAGAGGAAAGAGCAGCTGAGCGAAGCGGCCACGTATCATGCAGACAAGCTGAAGAATGAAATATTCCGCCTGATCACCCATGAAATGCGAACGCCGCTGACCTCAATACTCGGCGCAACGGAAATGCTTTCGGATTCACGCCACCAGTTATCCGGAGGAGAACTGACGGAATTCTTAACGATGCTTCAGAACAGCAGCAAGCGTCTGAACCTGATGGTGGATGATTATCTGACTGCTACTAAGATCGAATCGGGCGAGATTATACGTGAAATGGAGATTAAGGAATTCCGGATCATGCCGTATCATGTCGTGAACAGGCTGATTTCCGATCTGGAATATCAATCAGAACATCATCAGGTGATGATCGTGAACAAAGTGCCCGATATTACAATCCCGGTATTCGTCTACGCACCTCATATTGAGAATATTCTGAAGAGATTAATGGACAACGCTGTAAAGTTTTCACACCCGGAAAGTTCCGTGATCATCTCAATGAAGGAAGAGGAGGGATATCTATTTTCGGTTCAGGATTTCGGCATCGGCGTAGCGGAAAAACAGCGTTCCGACCTGTTCCAAAAATTCGGACAGATCAACAGAGAGAAACACGAACAGCAGGGTTCCGGTCTGGGTCTGTATATTGCGGATAATCTCGCGAAATTAAACGGAGCGAGCGTCTGGTTCAAAAGCGAAGAGGGGAAAGGATCGACGTTCTATCTGCGGGTGCCGGCTTCGCATTAAAATTCCTCTCCGTTCACACGGGTAATCGACGCTCCGAGCGACGATAATTTTTTCTCGATCGCTTCATATCCCCGGTCCAAATGATACACGCGCAGCACTTCCGTTTCGCCCGACGCCCTCATAGCCGCTAGAATCAGCGCTGCAGAGGCCCGTAAATCGGTTGACATCACTTTTGTTCCGGAAAGTTTCTTCACTCCTTTAATGACGGCGGCATTGTCGTTCATTTCAATATCTGCTCCCAGCCGTGCGATCTCCGGAACATGGGCAAACCGGTCCCGGTAAATCATATCGGTCACAGTCGATGAACCTTTGGCGATCGTCATCAGCGAAATCCATTGCGCCTGCATATCGGTCGGAAATCCGGGATAGACCGCCGTGGTAACATCAACCGGTTTAACGGTCCGCGGTGCCGTCAATTCGATAAAATCCTTCCCGATGGTGAGCTTAGCGCCGCAATCCTCAAGACGTGCAGTCACGGCCGAGAGATGTTTCGGATTCACTTTTTCTATCCGCACGGTTCCGCCGCACATCGCACCGGCGATGAGCATTGTACCCGCTTCAATTCTGTCCGGAATCGTGCTGATGTTAGCCGGATGCAGTTCTTCAACTCCTTCAATCTCCAGCGTTGTCGTGCCGATGCCGTCGATCTTCGCACCCATCGCGATGAGCATTTCGACCAGATTGGTGATTTCCGGCTCCATCGCCGCATTTTCAATTCGTGACGATCCTTTCGCGAGCACCGCCGCCATCAGAATGTTGCCGGTAGCGCCGACACTGGAAACGTTGAATGCGATCCGTGCGCCTTTCAGCCGCTTTGCCTTCGCGTGGATATATCCCCGCACCAATTCTATTTTCGCCCCAAGTTTTTTCATTCCTTCGATATGGAGATCCACCGGACGGGGGCCCCAGGCGCAACCGCCGGGAAGGGAGACTTTGGCATAACCGTACCGTGCAAGCAGCGGGCCGAGTACATAGATCGATGCGCGCATTTTCTTTACATGTTCGTACGGAGCTTCAAATTTATTTACTCTGAATGTGTTGACTTCGAGTGTGCCATTATGCCGCTCGAATGCGACACCCATCGTCTGCAAAAGTTTGGACATGGTCGTCACATCGCGCAGGTTCGGTGTGTTATGAAGCTGATACTTTCCGCTTGCGAGCAGTGTGGCTGGCATCAGTGCGAGCGTAGCATTTTTTGCACCGCTGATTGATACGGTTCCGTTCAGTTTTTTTCCGCCTTTGATGACAAATTTATCCATACAGAAACGATGATCCTTCCAAATGTGTTGATAAATGTCATTAAAAATTCACCAAAAAACAACTTATGATACGGCTGTTCATTGAATCGGCGGTCCGGAATCGAATAGAAGGTTGGATGAGGGAAACCGTGAATTACTGCCGGCTGCCGGAACGTTTAAAAAATTTTGCGGAGATTCTGATAAGAGGGATTTCAATGAGTGTGAGGACAACGCCGAGACCGGTCATACTGATAAAACTCATCACTCCCTGTGCGGCTGCCGTGTTCATTCTCCGGTGCTGTTCCATAAAGCGGCCGATTTCATCGTCCGTAGCTCCGTCAATGATCATCGATCGCCTCTGCCACTCGATCATCGATTGTATCCAATCGGGATTGATATAGTTATTATATACGAAGAGAAAGATGGAAAATATTGCGGAGGCGTAAATGGAAATTTGAAATCCCGTATTGACGGCAGCAGAAAACGGAAGTATGCCGGAGTAACGGTTTTGAGTTATTTTCAATGCAGCGTAGATAATCACTGCTGGGATAATAGCTGAAAAATAACCGCTAAACTGACCAATTTCGAGGGATGTTGTGTGAAAACCGAGCGCAAACTCAAGAAGAACCCAGCAGCAGAGTCCAAACCCGCAGAGAACGCCGTACCGAAGTTCCATGTTCATCGTTTTGTCAGCAAATAGCTTATGTTGCCGACGATGATCGTCACGACGCAGCCGATAAGCGTATGCCAGGTAAAATCAATGTTTGTATAGGTGAGCACCAGCGTCATTGCAATAATTCCGGCGATAAATCCCGCAAACGCGTCAATCTGTTTCGTGTGCTTA
Organism: uncultured Chitinophagaceae bacterium; assembly: GCA_964596155.1. Taxonomy (GTDB): domain Bacteria; phylum Bacteroidota; class Ignavibacteria; order UBA10030; family UBA8401; genus UBA8401. The sequence continues at coordinate 21,974 of CAZQSI010000007.1, read as the reverse complement.
AAGAGCAGGCCGAGGAAAAACGTTCCGAGCAATCCGCCGTAGGTAAATGATGCGATTTTCAATCCGATTTCAACAACGGGATTTTTCGTATCCGTGAAGAGCATAGCGCCGCCGATCAGAATAAATCCCCACAATAATGTGAAGCGTTTCGACCATTTCACTTCCGTCTTTTCGTCGAGGTCTTTCCCGCGGGCGGTCAGTTTGAAGAGATCCAAAAATGTAGAAGAAGCGAGGGAACTGATTGATGACGAAAGTGTTCCCATGGCGGACGCGAGCACGCCGGCGACGACCAATCCCGCCAGTCCTGTCGGCAGATTTTCAACGATGAATTTGGGGAAGATCTCATCCGACGAAGTTAAACCGAGCTCCTGCAGCGACACACCGCCGTAAAATGAATACAGACATAAACCGAGGACGAGAAAAAATGCGAACTGCAGGACAATGATTGCTGCATCGAGCATGAGTGCTTTTTGACTTTCCCATTTCGATTTGCAGCCGAGCAGCCGTTGTACCAGCAATTGATCGGTTCCGTGAGACGCCATGGAAAGAAATGTTCCTCCGAGCAATCCTCCGAGCAGTGTATAGGGAGATGAGAGAAATTCCATAAAGGAATTGCCCGGCGTAAGATTGATGATGGAGAATTTATCGGCGCCGTTGGCCGAGGCAAATGCGACAACGTCATTCCAGCCGTTCGGAAGCGTCTGGAGGATAAGCACCATTGATGCTGCCGCGCCGCCGAGATAGATAAACATCTGCACAACATCCATGGCGACAACCGCTCGAAGACCACCGACATATGTATAGACCAGCGTGAACAAACCGATAATCAGAATGCTCGTTGCATAATCAAATCCCGTAATCAGATGGACGGGAATTGCCGTGGCAAAGAGCCGGACACCCGACGCCAGCACGCGGGTGATGATGAAGACGGACGAGGTGAATTTTCTCAATCCGATTCCGAACCGCTTGCCGAGAAAGTCGTATGCCGTTTCCAGATCGCCTGAGTAATATGCCGGGATAAAGAGGAGACTGACAAGCAGTCGGCCGAAAAAGTAACCGACGGCGAGCTGTAAAAAATGCATGTCGCTTTTGTATGCAAGACCAGGAATGCTGATAAACGTGAGCGTGCTGGTTTCGCTGGCAACGATGGAAAATCCTACCGACCACCAGGACATCTCCTTGCCGCCGAGAAAATATTCCCGTGTGGTTTTTTTCTGGAGTTTGCCGATGTAGACACCGATCAGAGTGACGCCGCAGAGGTATGTCAGGACGATGATGTAATCAATGAGGGAAAAGCCCATGAAGGAGAAATGGCAGCCGATCAGATGGTCGAATCGACGAATTCGAAACGAATCACTGAATCGAGGTTATGGTTTTTGCGCTTTAGCAACGCTGTCGTAGACCGGAAACACCTTGTCAAGTTGTGAAATCTTCAGCAGCGTCAGTACTTTTTTATGAACGCCGGCCAGTTTAATCTCCCCGCCATGCTGACGCATCTGCCTGTCGGCTATGAGCAGCGCACTCAATCCGGAACTGTCGCAGAATTCCACTGAAGAGAGGTCGATAATGAGCGATTTCAACGAGGGACGGCAGAGGAGAATAAATTCTCCCTTTAATTCAGGGGAGATCGATACGTCAAGTTTACGCTCCTTCAACGTCAGCACGGCTCCCGAACCATTTTTTGTCACTTCGAATTTCATACCGGCACCTCCTGATTAAAACATGGATAACGTTCTGAACAGCTGCTCATACCTCGCCCGGGCATTTCTGTTGGGAGCGGCGGTGAACTGAAAATTGTAATAATCATCGGCATTTTTTTGGGAAAATCCGACTTTCAGCGGCGCATTAATGCTCCGGCATATATACGCGGCGGAAGGGTTGAGCGAAAAATTCAGATCAACGAGAAGATCGAATTTCTGCGTCAGAAGATTTTTTATTTCGTTTTTTTTCGGCAGATAAAGAAAATTCAGATGTTCCTTCTTCAGCGTGGTGACATTCGACCGGTTGATGGTGCTGGAGAAATTTCGGTGTCCTTCGTTGACGACCAGAGTCAATTTGTTTCCCTGAAATTTATTTTGAAGGAGGATGATGGTTTGCGTGACGACGGACCGCTGTTCCGGATTTTCGGGAATGATCACGATCGCCGTTTTCGCTTTTGAAAACGAGTTTGAAAATGACATCGGTTTCGCCTTCTTCCCGCGAATCAGCACCCGTGTCACTGCGATTCCTAAATTTCTCCGTTGTTGTTCGAACATACCTGCCGATGTCGTGTGTAATCGTGTGTAAAGTGCAAAACGTTTCAATAAATTTCAAGAAAAGAAAAAGAGCGGGAGCCGGTCGATTGCAGCCGGATGACTGTTACCCCAGCATCTTCAGAAACTCATCTTCGTTGATGGTTTTCACTCCCAGATCCTTTGCTTTCTGCAGTTTTGAACCTGCGTCGCTTCCGACGATGACAAAATCCGTTTTCTTGCTGACGCTGGAAGACGAAATACCTCCCCGAGCCTCAATTTTTTCCTTTGCTTCGTCGCGGCTCATTGATTCAAGTCCGCCGGTCAGCACGAACGATTTTCCCGCAATTTTGGAATTGCCGAGCGTTTGTTTCTTCGCCGATTTCATCTGCACTCCCGCTTTTGCGAGGCGGGCAACAAGCGTCCGGGACTGTTTATCTCCGAAGAACCTCACAATACTTTCGGCGATGCGCGGACCGATGCCGTCCACCGCTTCCAGATCGCTGCGCGACGCGGACTGGAGTTTTTCGATCGAAGGAAACGCATCGGCAAGAAGTTTGGCGACACCTTCTCCGACAAAACGGATGCCGAGTCCGAAAAGAACCCGGTGAAAGGGAAGCGTAGTGCTTGCAGCGATTCCGGCCAATAAATTTTTGGCACTTTTCTCTCCCATGCGGTCCAATTCAGAAACTGATTCGACCGTGAGTTGATAAATATCGGCAATATTATGAACAAGTCCGGCAGTCACCAATGCATCGATGACGGCTTCGCCGAGTCCCTCAATATTCATCGCCCGGCGGTGAGCGTAATGTTCGATTCTGCCCCGCACCTGAGCCGGACATTCAAAATTTTCGCAGTAGTATGCCGCTTCTTCTTCCGGACGGAAGATCTTCGAACCGCATTCGGGGCATCGCGCCGGGAAGGAAAAAGGCCGTGAACTTTTTTTTCTTTTTTTCAGATTGACGCCCGAAACTTTGGGGATGACATCGCCTCCTTTTTCCACAAACACCGTATCGCCGACACGAATGTCCAGGTCCTTAATAAAGTCTTCGTTGTGCAGCGTGGCTCTGCGGACCGTGCTGCCGCCGACAAAGACCGGTTCGAGTTCCGCAACGGGAGTAATCGTTCCGACCCTTCCCACCTGCAGCGTGATGTCGGAAATAACCGTCTCCATTTGCTGCGCAGGATATTTATATGCAATCGCCCATCGGGGCGATTTGGCAACGGCGCCGAGTTCGCTTTGCTGGTCAAGGGCGTCGACTTTAATGACAATACCGTCGATGTCATACGGGAGGGAAGCCCGTTTTCCGTTCCATTCATCGCAGAATTTTTTAACATCGGCGATTGTTGTGCAGACCCGCGCATGCTCGTTCACCGCGAATCCCATTGTCCTGAGCAGCGCAAGATTTTCGGAATGGAATTTCTGCGGTACATCATTCGTGCGGAGGAAATAGGAAAACATTCTGAGTTTCCTCTGAGCAACAATGCGGGAATCCTGTAGTTTCAATGTTCCGGAGGTTGTGTTCCGCGCATTGACAAACGTTTTTTCACCCCGTTCTTCCTGCAGTTTGTTCATTGCCTCGAAATCTTTTTTCATCATAAAGATTTCACCGCGTACTTCAAACGTTGAAGGGATTCCCTTTCCGGCGGTTACACGGAGGGGAATCGAGCGGATCGTTCTCAGATTGGCCGTAATATCGTCTCCCTGAACGCCGTCTCCGCGTGTTGCTCCGCGGTCGAAGAGTCCGTTCCGGTACTGAAGACTGATGGCGACGCCGTCGATCTTCAGTTCGGCCACAAACCGGTACGGTTGACCGCCGATGAGTTCATTCACACGTCTGTCAAAATCGATCAGTTCTTCATCGCTGTACGTATTGGAAAGGGAGAGCATCGGCACTGCATGAGTCACCGTGGGAAATTCTTTTGTCGGCATTCCTCCCACGCGCTGTGTCGGGGAATCCGGAGTGACGATGCCGGGATGCTGTTGCTCCAATTCGATCAGTTCCTGCATGAGCCGGTCGTATTCGGTGTCGGAGATGGAAGGCTGCGATAAAACGTAATAGCGGTGGTCGTGAAGGCGAAGCGCCTCGCGGAGCTTATCAACTTTTTTCTGAACGGAAACAGGGATGCCCATTACTGCACCAACTGGTCTGCAGTTATTTTTGCGTTGCGGATTCTTTTTCCTTTTTCGCCGATCGGGGGTATCTCTTTACCGTTCAGCAGAAGCCGGGCTGCTCCCGCATCGCTCAACGAAAGAAGAAATTCTTTTTTCGCAACATAGGTTCTATACCGGCCCTGCAGCATATATCCGGTCCGGGGAGGAAGATTATCGCGCACAATCGTTATCCAGACCGAATCGGTTGCAATCAAACGGAGCACCAGCGAATCCGGTGCCTGCACGGCGGTTGCCGCCGGCTGGACGGAAGCGGAATCAGATGCCTTCTGCGGCTGCGCCTCTTCCTGTTCTCGCACCACATCCTGAAACGAATTTTCGGAAACGGTTTGGGAGGGAAGCACGGTTTCGAAATAATTCAACAGAAACACCGTCAGAACAATGACGGACGCCGCAATCACAGCCGAGATCGTAATCATGCGGACCTTTTTTTCCTGCTGCAGTTCCCGTTCGGCGACATCGGGACGAAGATAGATGCGGGCTTCATCCATCGTTGTTTCGGTCTCCCGTTTGTGTTCCGGTGTGCTGTGGATATCGTATTTTTTCAGCGCATCGGAGGAATTCATGCCGATTGCTTCTGCATATGCTTTGATGAATGCCCGCACATACGTTTGCGGCAAGACATCAAATGCGCCCGTTTCAATGGCCTGCAGATATCTGATGTTGATTCGTGTTTTAACGGCGATGTCGGACAGCGTGATGTGCTTGGATTCTCGTTCTTTTCGCAGCTCTTCTGAAAATGGATTCATTCGGTTGTGTGTGCAGGACGGAAATTTTTCTGTAAGATAAAGAAATTTGAGTAGCGGTCAAAGTGAAGAATTAGCTTCTGACCGGAACGGCATCGAGCACTTCCCGCACTTTTCTCGCGAGTTCGTCGATCTTATACGGTTTTTGAAGAAAACCATCCACATTTTTTGCGAATCTGGTTTCGGCCAGGATGGCATCGCTAAAGCCGCTCGAAATAATCACTTTGGTTTTGAGTTTCAGCGACTTTACTTTCTGATGCACTTTTTGACCGCTCACCTGAGGCATATTCATATCCAGCAAAATCAGATGAAATTTTTTCCTTTTTGCGATGATCGCAATCGCTTCTTTTCCCCCGGCCGCCGTCGTCACCTGATAACCCAAATCTGCGAGCATGGTGCTCAGTGTCAGACGGACAAATTCCTCGTCGTCCACCACAAGCACGGATTCGGTTCCGCGGGGAAGCGACCGGGATGACGGCGAAAAAATATTTTCTGGAATATTCTTAATCAGCGGAAATGTCAGCGTGAAGGTTGTTCCTCCTTTCGGAATGCTCACGAACGAAATGGCGCCGCTGTGAGATTTGACCACGCCGTAAATCACCGACAGGCCGAGACCCGTTCCTTTTCCTTGATCCTTGGTGGAAAAGAAGGGAACGAATATCTGCTGCTGCACTTCTCTCGTCATGCCGATGCCGTTATCCGTAACGGAAACAACAACGGCGGAATCTTTCTGAACATTCACCGTTGTTTCCACGATCAGATTTCCCCCCTCCGGCATTGCATCCCGTGCGTTGATAAATAAGTTAAGAAATGCCTGTTGAATCTGTCCCTCATCGCCGTTGATGATGGCCGGCTGCGCCGAAAATTTCCGGGTGATCTCAATGAATGGTTTGACGCTCGGCTCAAAAATCCTGATAGTTTCATCCAGAATATCGTGCAGATTCACCGGATGAAATTGAACCGGCGTGCGCCGGGCGAACGTCAGCAGCTGGTTGGTCAGCGATTTACCGCGGGTCGATGCGGTTTCGATGATTTCCACAAACTGATAATGCTTATTCCGCGGTGACATGCGCCGCCGCATGATGGAAGACGCACCCATGATGGAGGTAAGAATGTTGTTGAAATCATGGGCAATGCCCCCCGCAAGATTGCCGATGCTGTCGATCTTCTGCGCCTGTATTATTTTCTGTTCGAGCATCTTTTTTTCCGTGATATCCCGGGCCACGCAGCGGAGAAGCGTCGGCAGATTCTGGTCATTGTACACAAGCGAGGTATTGACGGAGACATCGATCAGACTGCCGTCCTGCTTCAGCATCTGTTCTTCGCTGCCTTTGATCTCCGTTGCTTCGCCGAATGATGATGCCAGCATTGACCGTATCTGTCCGTGCAGCGCCGGCGGATAGAGATTGGTCAAATGACTCCCGATGATTTCCGATTTCGGATATCCGAGCGTCTGTGATTCTGTCTGATTGCAGTTGACGACGATGCCGTTGCTGTTGACAAGATGGTACATATCGGGGGAATGCTCGAACAGATCAGCATACCGCTTTTCCGATTCGGTGATTTTGTCAAACAGGTGCGCATTGTTAAGCGCCACGCTGATTTGATTGCTGAATGCCGCGATGAGATTGACTTTCCGTTCGGGGAAAAATTCTTTCGCCGAGCTTGCAAGCAGCAGCACGCCCTCGTTTTTGTCTCCGACCGTGAGCGGGACTGATACCCAGGAGGCGATGTCGAGCAGCGGCAGGTTGTTGTGGAACACCACCCCCTCGATATTGTTCGTCTCAATGTTAGTCCTGGTTTGCCGAGTCCATTCGACAAAGGTGCGGCTTGAAAGAATTTTTTCCGAAAAAAAACCTGTTTCGGTTCCGACGCTGTTCACCAACACTAATTTGTCCGAGCGCAGAATATAGAGCCAACCGTATTCGACTTTGAGGATTTCCGCAATCTTATGCAGCGCGTTTTGGAAGATATAATGGAGATTGATCGATTTGCTGACGACCTGCGCGACCGCGTTCAGTGCTTCCAGTTCCCGGCGCTGTTCCTCCAGCTGCCGGCCGTATTTCAGGGAGAAATACACGCTGGCAAAGCCGATGATGCCGGCAGTGACGATACTGATGAAATCGAGAAACGTTAATTCTTTTTGGAGAAGGATGTTGGCGGAGATGATCGTTATCATGATCACAATTACCGCCGTGGAGGCAACAATTTGGGCCTGCTCCACAAGACCGAGGTTGAATGAAATGGAACGGATGCGCCGGAGGAATTTTTTCATTCAGAATAAATGATTATCGGTTCAATAGTCGGTTGTTCGTTTCATTTCGCGTGACCGCCGGATGCGTCCTTCGATAGCCGCCAGCAGTACCTCGTTATCCACCGGCTTGGTGATATAATCATCTACGCCGATCTTTTTTCCGGTCTTGATCAAATCCTGCTGATTCAGCGCGGAAATGAAGATGAAAGGAACTGAGGAAAATTTTTCAATGGAGCGGAACTGTTCGTAAAACATAAATCCGTTCATGTTTCTTTGTCCGAAGGCAATGTCGCACAGGACAAGATCGGGAACGAAATGTTCGAGCAGTCCCAGCGCCTCTTCTCCGGACGTGGTATTCAGACTGTGGTAGCCGTTTTTTTCCAACAACCGTTCGACCAGCAGAAGAAAATTTTTGTCGTCATCGAGTGAAAGTATGACTCCTTTTGAGTTCAGGGACTTTAGGATTCTTTCAGTCTTCGGTGCCAGTAGTGCCGCCTCTTCGTCCGAAATGGAAAAGTCTTCTGCCAGGCCGGAAAACTCTCGCCTGCCGGCGTTCCAGCTCTCACGGATCGCGTTTAAGTAGCACGACAGTCTGACGTTTTGCTCCAGATAGTGATGATCATCCTGATTGATGTCAAAAAATATCCGGAGTGTTTCAATCCTCTCCCGCTCGACGGGAGAGATGCGTCCTGATTTCCAGATTTCCTGAAGCAATGTTTTATATGATTCCTGCATTGCATTCGAAATTTTTTGTTCCACCATGGAGGGAATGATTCTTCCGGTTGGTGAGTCAGTTTCCTGAGCGGGTGCCGGTTCAGTGCGCACTTCGGAGGGAGTGGCGTCCTCGGATGATTCTTCGTGTTGTTTTTTCAGCAGTTCGCTGATCCGCTCCGTATAGGAGTTGGCAAAAATATTTTTCGGATCGGCCGCAAGAATCCTCTCGACCAGTTCGGATGCCTGTTCGAGCGATCCCGCTTTGATGAAGGCATCGATGCCGGCGAGAAGCGAACCGATATGTTCTTTTCCCGAGTTCATAAATGTGCGGCGTACCGTTTTAATTCGCGCGCCCGGCGGAGTTTTCCTTCGACGGTTGCAAGAAGCATTTCCGCATCAATCGGTTTGAACAGATAATCGTCGGCGCCGAGTTTTTTCCCCGTGCGGACAAGCACATCCTGATCCAGTCCGCTCAGAAAGATGAACGGTGTCAGAAGAAACTTGTCGATGGAACGGAATTTTTCATAGAATGCAAATCCGGTCATGTTCGGTTTTGTGAAATTAATATCGCAGATGACGACGTCGGGGGTCATTGATTCAAGAACATGCAATCCTTCTTCTCCCGTTTTTGCCGTAAAACAATAGTAGCCCCCTTCTTCGAGCAGGCTCTTCACTACGTTGAGAAACGACTCATCGTCATCCAGAAAGAGCACCGATCCGTTGGATTGAAGCGATTGTATCAGCTGCAGCACTTTCGATTCGAGTGCATTCTTTTCTTCCGGCGAAATTGCAAACTTTTTCTGGAGCGGTTCGAAATTTGTCATCCCTTTCTTCCACTCGTCGCGCACGGCATGCAGATAGGATGTCTGCCGCACTTCCCGTTCGAACTGCGCATGTTCCTCAATAGTGATGGCAAATGTTTCGCGCATGGAATCGACGCGGGATTGTTCATCCGGACTGATCGTGCCGTCCTTCCAGATTTCCATTAGCAGCGTCCTGTATGCTTCGGATGCGGCGGCAGAGCGTCTGATCTGCGTCGCGGCGCTTTTGTGCGATGCGGCGGCGGGAGCTGCGGCCGGGGATTGTTTTACTGTCGGCGGCGCAGGAGCGGCCGGTTTTGGCGGACTAACGGTTTTGGACGGGACTGCTTCTTCTTTTCGCTGCGCCGGAGGGGTCTGCGAAGGCGTTGCCGCTTCCTTTGGGGCGGCCGGTGATTGACCTTTTATGTCTGCCGGAACAATGCCGGCAACCTTCTGCTCCGCATCCAGTCGGGAGAGTCCTTTTGCCTCGAACAGAGATGTGATCCGCTCGTGATATGCTTTGGCGTAAACGTTTTTTACTTCAAGTTCAAAAATCCTTTTGATATACGCCGTTGCCGTTTCGAGATTGCCGTTTTTTATTTCCCGGTCTGCAGCACGAAGCAGATCGCCGATGTGCCGTTGTTTTTCAATCATTTTTCATATCCATGGGGAAGCATCAGCTCTTTCAATAAGACTTCGCGAGCTGTATTGAGAGGAAATTCGTGATGTGTGAACAACTCGAATGCCTTCGCCCCCTGTCCGAGAAGCATTTCAACTCCGCCGATCGCCCGTGCGCCCGCACTGCGCGCCAGTTTCAGTAATGTCGTTTCAGTCGGATTATAGACGATATCAAGTACTATCTGGTGTTTTTGAATCACTGCCGATGACGGGAGAGGATGAAGCGCCGTGAGCGGTTTCATGCCGAGCGATGTGGTGTTCACCAAAAGCACCGAAACATCGATTTCCCGTGCGATAATTTCCTGCTCGTTGGAATAAAAGAATTTTGTCAGTTTGAATTTCGGCACGAACTCCTCCGCGATCAGCTTTGCGGATTGGAGCGTGCGGTTCACCACCATGATCCGTTTAGGCGCAAAAAATTTCGCAACGGCGTATACCGTTGCCCGTGCAGCGCCGCCCGCTCCGAAAATGACGACATGATTATTTTTTATTTCGTCCGCATACTTTTCGAGGGAGAGGAACACGCCATGCGCATCGGTGTTATAACCGACGAGGCGGCCGTTATTGTTCACGATCGTATTCACTGCTCCGATCATTTTTGCTTCTTCGGAGACTTCATCAACGAGCGGGAGCACCTTTTCTTTGAATGGAATCGTCACATTGGCGCCGCGGAAATTGAGCGAACGAAGCGATGCGATCAGATTCGGAAGCATGGCGGGGGAAACATCCATTACGCCGTAGTCGAAATCGAGTCCCAGTTTTTTGAATGCTGCCGTGTGCATCACGGGGGAGAGCGCGTGAGGGATCTTATGACCGATGATTCCCATGTGACGCTGATATTCGGAAAATTTCGAAAGTTTCATGGATAAATATACATATAGTTTAAAGATAAAAAAACCTAATCAAGTGATTAGGCCCCTGTGTGCGATTCGTATGGTGAAGCAAATCATTGGTTCAACAGCTCGGCGATTTCCTTCATCGATGCCATCCCTTTAAATTCGGTTTCAAATTTTTTCTTTAACCCCGGGTTCAGTGTGAGTGCTGTGTGGAGAGATTCCAGTGCATCGGCATTCTTTTCCATGACGAACAGCACCTTCGCACGGCTGTACTGCGCGTCCGCAAACGCCGGATTCAACGCAACGGATTTGTTCAGTGCCTTCAGACTTTCCTTAAAATATCCCATCACAAACAGCGTGTCGCCGTAATCGTACCACGCTTCAAAATTATTCGGATCGAGTTTCACGACCATTTTGTAACTGAGAATGCACTCTTTCATCTTGCCAAGATTGAATTCGGCATCCGCTTTCGCATACCACAATTCGGGATACTCGCGGCACAATTCGATGGCGCGGTTGTAGTCGGTGAGCGCCTTCCGGTACTGCTCCATGGCATCGTAGCAGCTTCCACGGCCGAAATAGGATTCGTAATGCGCCGGATCGTACTTAATGGCGAGGGTAAAACATTTTATTGCCTCTCCGTATTGTTCCTGTTCCTCATACGCATTGCCGAGATTGTGTTGGGCCGGCACATCTTTGGGCTCCAGCCGGAGCGTGTTTTTATAGCACTCAATTGCCTGATCAAGTTTTCCGAGCAGCGCGTAGACATTTCCTTTGTTATAGTATGCCGAAGGAAAATTATCTTTAATGGCAATCGCCATATCGTAATGCTCAATCGCATCATCATGGCGTCCCATCCTGTTCAGGACGATTCCTTTGTTGTACCAGGCGTTGTAATTATACGGATCCAGATCGATATGCTTGTCATAGCATCGGATTGATTCCTCGAGGTGTTCAATCAAATCATAACAGAAGGCGAGTTCAAACCAGACATCAGGATTTGAAGGCTCTTCTTTCATTAAAAATTTCAGGATATCGAGCGCTTCATCGAACCGTTCCAGTTTTTCGAGGATGACTGCTTTGTTAAGGAGCGCTTCGGTATCTCCGGGGTGCAATACCAGCGCTTTCTCGAAATCGGTCAACGCTTCTTCGTTGCGGTTGGAATTATCGAGCGTGATGCCGCGGTTGATATAGAGGTCGCTGTCGTTCGGATTGATAGAAATTGCGTGATTATAACATTCCAGCGCTTCATCATACCGGAATAAATTGTTCAGAATCATCCCTTTTCGCAGCCAGGCATCGGAGGAATACGGAGCGAATTCGACCAGCTGCGAAGCGAAGGTCAATGCCTCGCCATATTTTTCCTTCTCAAAGTAAAATCCAATGATCTCTTCCAGCGCTTCGATGCTTTTGAGTCCGTTGCCCCCTCTACGGAGCAATTCCTTGAACCGTTCAATTTCCTCGCTTCTGTCCCGCCGGGGAGACGAGTCGCCTTCGAATTCATCTTCAAAATTTTCGTGTTCAAAGGAGGACATGGAGTGAAATGATTGATGGAAGAATGGCTGCGTTTCTTTTCTGAAATAAACAAAAAAAGGGATGGTAAGTCAATATTGCTTTTTCACCTATTTATTTTCTTTGAAAAGCCATAAAAATAGGCGAAATTTGAGAAGATAAAAGATCATTTTCACTTTTTTTACCCCCGGACGGTTATCCTCCCATGCAGCAGCTCAACATTAAAATATTCAGGATTTCAGACGCCACGGTCGACATTCCGCTTCCCGCCTACGCTACGGAGGGATCTGCCGGCATGGATGTATACGCAGCCGTGACGGATAATGTCGTGATTGCCGCGGGTGAAACCGTGCTGATTCCGACAGGATTTTCTCTGGAGATCCCGGAAGGATTCGAAGCTCAGATGCGTCCGCGAAGCGGTTTGGCAATTAAAAACAGTATCGGATTGATGAATGCACCGGGAACTATCGATTCGGATTACCGGGGGGAAGTGAAGATAGTGGTTACCAATTTCGGTACGAAAGAATTTGTCGTGCAGCGGGGAGACCGCATTGCCCAAATGGTGGTGGCCCGATATGAGCGGGTGCAATGGATTGAAAGCAATGAGCTTTCCGGTACGTCGAGAGGATCGGGCGGATTCGGACACACGGGAATTTCAAAATAATTATTATATTATTCTATGCCGAGAAGAAAAAAATCTGAAGAAACGACATCCGCTCGCGACTCCGACCGGATTCACATCACGATGCCGGCTGCGCCGAAAGACCGGCATGCGATGGATATTGTCATCCTCTCAACGGGGATTGTGTTGCTATTGTTTCTGCTCTACTCGCTCGATTCAATCATGTCGCCGTTTCTCATCTTCGGCTCAATTATTTTTCTGTTGTACCCGATGCGTGATAATCCTGTCGCAAAAAACGTGATGCTGTTAGCGACATCGCTTTTCTCGCTTTGGTTTGTTATCACCATCAACAATATCCTTTCGCCGTTCGTGCTATCGCTGTTCCTGGCATACCTGTTGCATCCCATCGTCACCAAATTGGAAGTGACATGGAAAATTCCTCGCTGGAGTTCCGCAGTTTTCATTATCATGGTGACGACCGCTCTGCTGATCGTGCTGTTGATTCTCGGTCTGCCGCACATTATCACGCAGTTCGAAGGCATTCTGCAGGCGATCGGAATCATATCGACGCAGTTTGTGGAATGGGTGTTGGACGGACAGTATATCAAAGCATTTCAGAAATACGGCATCTCGGTTGACAAACTCCGAACGCTGCTCACCAATTCCATTGCGCCGCGCGTGGAGGATATTCTCAACGGCATTCTGACCGGAACATTCGGCATCGTCAACGGACTGCAGGTGCTGGTAACGGGCATTGTGAATATCGTTATCATTCCGTTTCTCACTTTCTTTTTGCTAAAGGATTTTCCGATGGTGCGGCGGCGCATCAAGATGATGATTCCGAAAAAGCGGAGAGAACAATCGGTCGTATTCTATCACCGGGTGGATGAAATTCTCGGGCGATACATCCGGGGAACAACGATCATCGCCATTTTCGACATGTTTGCCGTTTCCACAGGATTGTGGATTATCGGCATTCAGTATCCGCTCGTTCTCGGTATTCTGTCCGGACTGCTCTTCTTCGTGCCGTATTTCGGGTTCATCACGATTCTTTCTGTCTCTGCGTTTGTCGCATCGCTCAGCATGGGTTCGCTGACGCTTCCGGTTATTTCCACTGTTTCGTTCCTGAGTGTTCTACACATCATTGAGAATTATGTTATTACACCCCGCGTGATCGGCGGCAAGATCGGACTGCATCCTGTGCTGCTCATTCTGTCGCTGTTTGTCTTCGGATATTTCCTCCGCTTTATCGGTCTCATCATCGCCATCCCGGCGGCGGCGATTATCGTTGTGTCGATTCAGGAATGGGAGACCAACAGAAAAAAGAATGATCCCGCGGAGGTGAAACCATGAATCCTTTCACAGCATCGGATCAGTGCGTATGACGGGAAAACTGTATCTCGTCGCGACGCCGATTGGTAATCTGGAGGATATGACGTTTCGGGCGATTGAAACGCTGAAACAGGCTGACATCGTCGTCTACGAAGAACGAAAAGAGGGGAGCAGACTGCTCAGACATTTCGGCATCGAAAAACCGGTGGAAAGTCTCAACGAGCATAACGAAGCGGCTTCCACATTCATCATTCTGGACCACCTCAAAAGCGGGAAAAACGTGGCGGTGGTCTCCGACTCCGGCACCCCCGTCTTTTCCGATCCAGGTCAGTTACTCGTGCGGAAAGCGGTCGACGCCGGAATCAAGATTGTCCCGATTCCCGGAGCATCGTCGCTGATGCCCGCACTCACCGTATCCGGATTTTCGATCGACCAGTTTGTTTTTTACGGTTGGCTCTCTCCCAAACGTCCGCGCCGCATGACCGAACTGCAGCAGCTGCGGCGGGAGTTACGGACAATCATTCTGATGGATACGCCGTACAGACTTGTCCCGCTGATGAAAGATATTGCGGAAGTGTTCGGAGCGTCCCGCAGAGTCTGCGTTGCATTCGATCTTAC
>CAZQSI010000007.1:1802-7358 GCA_964596155.1 uncultured Chitinophagaceae bacterium | reverse complement strand
AAGACGTTTGAATCGATCGGAACACCTCTCCCGGACCGCCGGAATGTTGTTCTGTCGCGGGATAACAAAAAGATTCCCGGAGTGGAACTGTTTACCACCATCGACGCGGCGCTGCAGGAACTTTCGAAGTCAGAGAAAAAAATTTTCATCATCGGCGGCGGGGAGATTTACTCCCAGACCATCGGACGGGCAGACCGGCTGATGCTTACGGTGGTGGATAATGAGATCGACGGCGACGTCGTGTTTCCTCCGTTCGAACAGCTGCTCGGAACAACGTTTGAGAAAATTTCTGTTAAAGAGATGGACGGATATCGCTACGAAGAATATGCAGCGATCCGCTGACTTGGGAGTCCACTATGATCAAAAGGAATATACAAATGATGTTGAAATCGGTAGTGATAATGCTGTTGTTCTCACTGTCGGCGTTCGGTCAGGATTCGATTCCTCCGGTGCCGATTATTAAAACTCCTCCCGCATATCCTGAGAAAGCAAAAGAGCTGCTGCTGGAAGCCCAAATTTTTCTGAAGGCAACGGTCTCGGAAAAAGGTTCCGTGACGGAAACGTCGCTGCTTCAGGCGATATTCGTCTATCCCGGCGGCAGAACGCCGGTCGAATCGAAAAAAGAAATTTCTTTGTTGCCTGCAAAATACAGAAGTGCTGCGGGAACATTGCTCGAGACGGCGGACAAGACAGCAAAGGTTTGGACATTTTCTCCGGCGTTAATCAGCGGGAAACCGGAACCGGCGGTGATCATGATTCCGTTCACATTCAAACTACACAACAAACCGATGCAGCCGAATCCTTCGCTGAAGTTGAAGAAGTAAAAGCGATGTAAGAAACGTTATAACTTCTTTTCGTTTACCGATACGCTGCTGGAGACAAGAGCGCCCGCCGCTTCGAGTGTTTTTGAGACGGAGCAATATTTTGTTACGGAAAGTTCCACCGCCCTCGCTGCTTTCTCTTCCGGCACCTCGCCTGTAAACGAAAAATGGAGATGCACGGTTTTCCAGAGATTCGCATCTCGTCCCGTTTCCCGCTCGCCTTCCACCATTACCATCAGTCCGAACTCTTCAATCCGCTGTTTCTTCAGAATGGAAATGACGTCAATGGAGCTGCACGCTCCGGCAGCCGCAAGCAGCGTCTGCATCGGACGAAAACCTTCGTCATCGCCTCCGCCCGCTTTGGTGTTGTCAAACGTGATCACGTTGCCATGATCATTCTTCGCTTCCATTTTAAAGCTGCCGTTGATTCTTTCGAGTGTGACCCGCATGATGTTCCTTTTTGATTGATTGCATCGAATTGGTTGAGCACGAAACACAAGCCGGTACCGTATGGTCCGAAGCAGATGTGCCGTGCAGAGAGCGGCGACTAAAACGCAGAACCGAGATTAATGGTGATGAAGAATCCGCCGAAATCTTTTTTTCTCCTGATCTTTCCCGGCGTGATGCCGTTGTCGGGTGAAGGATCACGGAGACTTTCAATGCCGCTGCTGAACGGAATATAATAATACCGGACATTAATGCCGGACAAACTTCCCAGGTCGCTGCCGAAAAACGCGCCGAATCCGATATAGCCGCCCAATGTGTAGTGCGACCGGGCATATCCGAAGCTGTTGAAATATTCTCTGTTGTACGGAGCGGCAAGCACAAGCGACGGTCCGAGTCCGCCATTCACATACGGTCTGAAACTGTCGGTAATATCGTCGGCAAACAGACGATACTGAACGCCGACGTGCAGGGGAATCAAAAGGAATCGGTTGATTTTCCCCGGCACAAAAGACTGTCCGAAGTAATCGTAATATTCAACTTCATTTTCATCCTTCGATTCCGCAATGCCGAACGTGAGCGTGCCGAACAGATCGCGGGAATATTCGTGACGGTAAAATCCGGCAATGCCGAATCCGTTGTTGGAGAGAAGAATGTCAACGCCCCAAGCATCGACCAGTTCGGAACGGGAGGGAGCAATGTTCAGAGGTTCGGGGGATGCAAAAATGATCGTGGAATCTTTGCTCTGCGCAGCAAGCAGCGAACCGATTGCTGTTGATAGGAACAGTAGTTTTTTCATATCGACCTCACACAAATGTCCTGACTTACTCTACGCGGCACACCGCAAAGGTAAGATACTGAGTTTCGGGCATAGATGGAAGTGTCGGATGATCCGGCGACGCGCCGTTCAGATGAAGCAGTTGAAATCGTCTTCCCGCTTTAACACCGCTCTCGCTGAGAATGCCGATAAACGTATCCCGGTCGATGTGATGCGAGCAGGAAGCGGAAACAAGAAATCCTCCGGGCGGCACGAGGGAAAAACCGCTGGTGTTGATTTCTTTGTACCCTTTCACTGCTGTGGCGACGGTTTTTTTGCTTTTCGTGAACGAGGGAGGATCGAGGATCACCACGTCCCAGCGCCGTTGTTCCTTCACCGCCCGCTCAAGAAATTGAAATGCATCTTCCGTATGAAACGTGATCGACGAAAGTTCGTTCACTGTCGCATTCTCTGTTGCTTTTCGAACGGCGTCGGAGGAAATATCCACCGCATCCACCTGACGTGCACCGAATTTAGCTGCGTAGAGTCCAAACCCGCCTTCGTTGCAAAAACAATCCAGCACCGACGCATTTTTTACATACGGAGCGATGGCGGTTCTGTTTTCCCGCTGGTCGAGAAAGAAGCCGCTTTTTTGACCAGCGAGCGCATCGACGGAAAATTTGATTCCATGCAACGAAACAGTCTTTACGGCATTCGTACCGCGGAGGATTCCCTTTCGCAGCGGGAGTCCTTCAAGCGTCCGGAGCGGCGATTCATTCCGTTCGATGATTCCTGCAGGATGAAGAACCGATTCGAGCGCGTCGCAAATCATCGGCAGACGAAGATCCATTCCCGCCGAAAAAGTTTGTACGGAGAGGATGTCTTCGTATCGGTCAATGATTAATCCCGGCAAAAAATCGCCCTCGCCGTTGACCACGCGGTATGTGCTGCTTTCGGGATAGAGACGCGTGCGGAGCGCAAGCGCCGCGGTGATTCTCCGTTCAAAAAAAGTTTGAGTAATCTCTTCCACCGTCGGAGAGAGGAATCGGACTGCAATCAGCGAGGATGGATTGTACATTCCGATGCCGAGGGAACGGCCGTCGCTGCGGAGAATTTCGACGATGGCTCCCGTCTCCGGCGTTCCGACGATGCGGTGCAGTTCGTTGCTGAAAATCCATTGGTGTCCGCCAAGCAGACGGCGGTCTTCATTTTTCTTCAATATCACATGCTGTGTCAGTGTGCTCATAGCTTCAAGGTATTACAAAATGTGCGATTATCAAACAGCGGAGACACCGTGCGCGCATTTTTTTGCCAACTCTTTTTTCCTTACATTGAGTCCGATGGAAACTTCCCAGACCAATTTTCGATCGGGCTATGTCGCTCTGATCGGCGAACCAAACGTTGGCAAATCGACCCTGCTGAATGCGCTGCTGCAGCAGAAAATATCGATCGTCACGGACAAACCGCAGACGACGCGTCATAAAATTCTCGGCATTCACAGCGGCACAGACCACCAGATCGTGTTTTTGGACACTCCCGGCATCATTAAGCCGAAATATCTGCTTCAGGAAGTGATGATGCATTTCGCTTCCCGCGCCGTGGAGGATGCCGATGTGGTGATGCTGCTGGTGGATGCGGACAAGGTCCGGCACACCTCGTATGAACGAAACAACGAAGCGGTGGAGAAAATTAAGGCGGCGAATAAAACCACCTTTCTTATCGTCAATAAAATCGATTTGCTGAAAAAAGAGGAAGTGCTGCCGGTGCTGGCGGATCTGCAGTCGCTGATGCCGTTCGACGAAATCATTCCGCTGTCGGCACTGACAAAATTCAACGTGAACGAACTGCTGACCAGCATCGTGAAATATCTTCCGCAAAGTCCGCCGTTTTACGACACGGAAATCGTCAGCGACGCGCAGGAACGCTTCTTCGTGAGCGAGATGATTCGGGAGAAGGTGTTCCAATTGTTCGAACAGGAGATTCCCTATTCCACAACGGTGGATATCACGGAATTCAAGGAGCGGGAGGAAGGAAAGCATTTCATCGCCGCCGATATCGTCATCGAACGGGAATCGCAAAAAGGAATTTTGATCGGCAAAGGAGGACGCGCGCTGAAACGTCTCGGCAGCCAATCTCGGAAATCCATCGAAACGTTTCTCGGGCATGAAGTCTATCTGGAATTGCATGTGAAAGTGAGAAAGGATTGGCGGGAGGATAAACAATGGCTCGACCGGTTTGGATACAACGCAGATTCACAATGATCATGAAACAACAATGAGGAACCACCATGGCAACGATCCGTCCATTTAAAGGAATCCGCTACAATCAAATGAAATGTGCGATGGCAAATGTTGTTGCGCCGCCGTACGATGTTATCTCTCCGGCCCAGCAAAACGGTTATTACGACAAAGATCCGTTCAATGTGGTCCGGCTTATTCTCGGCAGGGAGGAAGACCGATATGCCGCAGCTGCAGCGACGTACAATCAATGGCAGTCGGAAGATATTCTGTTGAGGGATCTGGAACCGTCCATCTATCCACTGGTGCAGACGTTTAAGGGAGCGGACGGGAACGAAGTGCGGCGAAAAGGATTTATCGCGCTCTGCCGGCTGGAAGAATTCGAAAAAAAGATCGTGCTCCCTCATGAGAAAACATTGTCCAAAGCAAAAGAGGACAGATTTAAACTGTTCAAAGCGACAAAATCGAATTTCAGCCAGGTCTTCACACTTTATTCCGACCCGGAAAAAGAGATCGATCGCCTGCTGGATCCCGTGCATTCCGCCTATCCGATCATCGATGTGGAATTTGAGGAGGTGCGGAATCAACTGTGGCAGGTGACCGACGGTTCGGCGATCGACCGGATTGCGGCGCTGATGGAACCGAAACAGGTGATGATTGCGGACGGCCATCACCGGTACGAAACGGGACTGGCGTACCGCGACCTGATGAAATCGCAGAATCCGAATCACACCGGAAAAGAATTATATAATTACATTATGATGTTCTTCACCAATCTGGATGACGAAGGTCTGGTGATTTTTCCGACGCACCGTGTCGTGCACAGTCTGCCGTCGTACGACGGCAGCTCGCTGATCTCAACGCTTCAGAAACATTTCAATGTTCAGGTGTTCGCGACTCCGCAGATGATGACTGATGCGCTGAAGCAGCAGGAGAAGTATTCTTTCGGCATCGTCTCCAATCATTCGTCGAAATTCTTTCTCGCGACGCTGAAGGACCGTTCGTTGCTGGCGGAACTGATTACGGAGCAGCTTCCCGACGCGGTAAAATATCTGGATGTCGTGCTGCTGCATCAATACATTCTCGGACGTCTGCTCGGCATTTCCCAGGAAGCGCAGGAAAAGAAATTAAACATTCATTACATCCAAAATGTCCGTGAATGCGTCGATGAAGTCGCCTCGGGCATATCACAGGCAGCATTCATCGTCAATCCGACAAAGATCGAGGAAGTGCGCGACGTATCGAATTCCGGATTGACCATGCCGCAGAAATCGACATTCTTTTATCCCAAACTGAT
>CAZQSI010000007.1:0-1702 GCA_964596155.1 uncultured Chitinophagaceae bacterium | reverse complement strand
ATTCGAAAGATCGACGTTCCGTGGACAGGAGAAGCCCGGTGGTTTTATCTGGTGGCGGCGTTTACATCTTTTTCCGTTCCGTTCGGTCTGGTCTATTGGGGGGAGCATCACATTTCATCCGGAATGACGTCGATTCTTTTCGCCACATTTCCGCTTTGGGTTGCGGTGATGTCGACCATCTTTATTCCGTCCGAGAGGATGACAAAATTCAAAGTGACCGGCGTCCTTCTCGGCTTTACGGGTGTTGCGACAATATTTTCGAATGACGTTCAGTTCGACGGCAATGCGCTGGCGTGGTTCGGAATGGGTGCGGTCATTTTAAGCGCTTTGATGCAGGGATTCTCCGCCGTCTTTATAAAAAAGTACGGCCAGAATATCAGTCCGTTTGTTGTCAGCTGCATTCCCATGTCGATCAGCGCGGTTATTTTACTCGCGGCAAGCGCACTGTTCGAAGATAACTCCGCTGTCCGCTTCACGCCGCTGGCAATTTCCAGCATACTGTTTCTTTCCGTGTTCGGAACGGTCGTCACGTTTGTCAGTTACTTCTGGCTGCTGAAGCGTGTGGAGGCGGTGCTGCTCTCGTTGACGGCATTTGTAACGCCGCTCATCGCCGTGATTCTGGGTGTGCTCATTCTCGATGAGCGGATCTCCGCCCAGCTGTTCGTCGGAGCGACAATGGTCTTTATGGGAATTGCCGCGGCTAATCTGAAAGAAATTCAGAAATTGTTTAAAAAATATTTGCTGAAGTAAGCGGCAGGAAAAAGAGATGAACTGCGGATCGAGTGCAACGGTGTATCAATTGTCCTTTGCACCCTGATTGATCCATGTTTTAATCAGATCGATCTGCTCGTCGGTAAGTTTCTTCTTGGAAAAGATCGGCATCTGCGCCCCCTTGGGGGGATTCGGCAGCAGTTTTTTGATCAGGTAACTGTTCGCACCATCGCCCGGAATAATCATATCCTTCGTTTTACCGCTCGTCTTCATCAGTTTGACATCGTCCATGGCAAAATTACTCGGATTTTCGTCATCCTGTTCGTGACATTTAATGCACTTCGACTTGAAGAGGGGATAGACATCTTTTGAAAACGACACCGACTGCGCATATGTCATCGATGCACCCGCCGCAAACATGCAGAGAAAGATAAGGAGTGTTTTCATGGACCGTTTCATTTAGTTTTTTTTCGCACCCTGATCAATCCAGGTCGAAATGGTTTCGATCGTTTCTTCATCCAAAGGTTTTCGTCCGCGCGGCATTTGTTTGCCGAACGTTGTTTCGCCCCGAAGTTTTTGAATGAGAATGCTTTCTTTTCCTTTTTTCGGTTTCACGACCGGTCCGTGTCTGCTGTCGCCTTTCATCAGTTCCTCATAGCTGTCCAGATAAAGACCGCTGGGACTTTCATCTTCCGTGTTGTGGCAATTCATGCATTTTTTTCTGAAAACCGGAAAAACATCTTCCTTGAACGAAACAAGTTCTTTCTTTTCCTGCGCGAACAGATCACCGGAAAAGAGTATCGCGGCGATCAGGAGAATTGATTTGGTCATCATCATCAGTTGTTCTTTGCTCCTGCATTAATCCAATCTTCAAATAATTTTATTTCCGCTGTGGACAAGTACGGACCGCCCTGGGGCATCCGCGCGCCGAACGGTGCTGTTCCGCGCAGTTTCAGCACGATATTGCTGCTGTCGGCTTTCCCCGGTTTTA
>CAZQSI010000006.1:36032-75277 GCA_964596155.1 uncultured Chitinophagaceae bacterium | reverse complement strand
CCGTCGCCGTGCGCGTCCCGGTCTGGAAGAATTTATTCCCTGTAATCGTCCAGGCACTGCTGTTCGACGCAACCAATATTCCGTTCGACGCCGCTCCCGCCGCATAGTAATCCTGGATGTTGTTGTCAGCGATCAAAATTCCGCTGTTGTCCACCGCAGTAGAAGTGCCGGCTGAATAGATGGCATTAAACGGCAAATTGCTTCCTGCGGCCGTAATGACGTTGTCTGTTACCGCATTGCCGTCATTTCCCGTACTTGACCCGGTTGAGAAGAAGATTGTACCCGTTGTAGCGAGTGTGCTCGAACCGGCAATCGTGCAATTCTGAATGGTATCGAGAGTGGCATCGGCAATAAACCTGATCGTGCTGGTTCCGGCACTGTTGGAGGTGGAAGTGTTTTCAATCGTCAGTGCATTCCCGCCGCTGTTCAATCCGTCGATCATCACTCTGTCTGCACCGTTGAGATTGATAATGGCGCCGCCGGCAATCGAGCCTGAGATGGTCCGAGATGCACCGCCGGACGGAACGATGGTCAGCATACTCCACGAACTGACGGAGGGTTGATTTAATGATGCTGTAGCAGTTTCTGTGGTATTTCCGGTGATGGTGATGGATATCAAGTTTCCGGCTTGCGTTGAATTTGCATTGATCGCATCAAACGCGGCTTTTAAAGTTCCATATCCCCCGTCAGCTCCGGTTGATCCGGAAACATTGACCTGTGCGAACAATGAACCTCCGTACATAACAATCCCTGCCAGCATTAAGAATGCTGTTTTTTTCCACCGGGATGATATGAAGTGTTTATGGTTCAATTGTATGTGTTGATTATCTCGCTAAATACATCGGTCCTGTATCGATCCGGATATTGAACTAGTGTGCAACGTGTTCCACATGAGAAAACTGTTCTGCTATTTCTGCAAACGAATGGAACTGTTTTGCCGGTACGGTTTTTTCCTCCGACTTATTGTTATCAAAGAAGTTAGAGGTATACACATTCCCTCCGTATTCATTTACGCCGACTGCGAGCCTGTGGAATTGCTGAACAATCTCATCGGACGAATGATCCAGGGTCAGCACAACAAAGACGTCATCCGGCCGGCACTGATTGATGATATCCCCGGCAGCATATTTGGTGAGCACATTACCGAGATTGTAGACCGTCAATCCCATTGAATCCAGAAGCAATTCGACTCCCTTTAACTCAACCTCATTCATTCCTTCGTGGACGGAAAGGCAATACAGCTCCTTGTTCAATCGTGCATGCTTCGGAATCTGATCGGTGAAATGTATAAGTGAGTGGATGAGCGTGTTTTTTGCGATTTGGAATTCAACGGTGGTAATAGTCCCCTTCTGATGATTTGATTGGATCAGTTTCAACACAGGGGTGAGCAGTGAATCAAAAATATGCGGGAGTGTTTTTCCCTGGTAGAATATTTCGGAGAACAGTTGATCAATCTGCTGACGCTTTCCGGTAATCGCACACATAAAGCATTCTTCGATTGTTGACTGCCCGGTAAGGACGATCGAATCTGTTCCGATTGTCTCCGATGTTCTGGAAAATGGAAGGATCGGTGTGACAATCTCGTAATGGTATTCATTGATAAACTGATGAACATTGGCGAGACTGAATTTTCTGTGTCCCCCAGGTGTTTTGAAACACTTCAGCTTTCCTTCATCTGTCCACCTTTTGATGGTTGATTTTCCAACACGGAACATTTTGGACAGATCGTCGGTGGTATAGAGTACCTCTTTCATAGGACCTCCAGTTGATTATGATTGTTTTGATTATTGTTAATATTTTTACTCTTTGGTCGTATTGGGCGGTTTGGTCTGTTTGGTCGATTAAAGATACCATATTGTCAGTGAAAAAGAATGTTCAAAGTCACATTTAAGAAAATTCTAAAAATGGTCGGTTTTTCTTGGAAATATTTAATATTTTCACTGAAACACTCATTTGTTTTTATTTTATAACTGCCCAAATTTCAATGAAATCGACAAAAATCCTCTTTGTATGTCTCGGTAATATCTGCCGTTCTCCCGCAGCTGAAGGAGTAATGAAAAAGCTATCCGAAGGTTTACCGATAACTGTTGACTCTGCAGGAACTGCCGGATACCATATCGGAGAACTTCCCGATTCACGAATGAGGGCGCATGCCCGAAAACGCGGATATGATCTTTCCAGCAAAGCGCGGCAATTTGATCCGGACACCGATTTTGAAAAGTTCGATATGATCATCGCAATGGATGAGAGCAATCTTCGGGATCTGCGGTCTCTCGATAGATCGGAGCAATATTCTAAGAAGCTTTCACTGCTGACTGATTATTCCCGCACAATGCCGTATAAAGAAGTCCCCGATCCCTATTACGGAGGTCCGGAAGGATTTGAACTTGTGCTTGACATCGCAGAGGATGCATGCGGCGAATTGTTGAAGAAGCTGAAGGATGACTAAAATTATTTCCGTCTGATTATGACTCCGTCGAATTCGGTTCACACCAAAATAGAAAAGGCAATTCAACAAACGGTATCATCCGTATCACCGCTCGGCGGAGGATCCATTGCCGATGTATACAAGGCGGAGTTGCAGAACGGATCGTTATTGTTTGTGAAGCATGCTCCGCAGCATCAGGATATGTTTACGAAAGAAGCGAATGGACTGAATGAATTGCGGAAATCAAATACGCTGCGGATACCGGATGTGCTGTTCGCCGATTCCGAACTGCTGATCCTTGAATACCTCCCGGTTTCTTCACCGGCAGACCGCGAACATTTCTTTTCTCGGTTCGGCGGAGCATTCGCCGGACTTCACCGTCATACATCGGACCGATTCGGCTTCGCAGAAGATAATTATATCGGTTCAACACCGCAGAAAAATCTTCCGGCCAGTCATTCCTGGAAAGAATTTTTTTTCGTCAACCGGCTGGAAGATCAGGTTCGCCGGGCGGAGAATAACGGGTACAACGACAAATATATTCTCTCGCTGGTGCATTCGGTGGAACGGTCCATCGACAAACTGATTCCCGATGACGGCGAGCCGCCTGCGCTGCTGCACGGCGATCTTTGGAGCGGCAACTTTTTATGCGTTGACGGCGATATTCCCGCGGTGATCGATCCGGCGGTATATTACGGACATCGGGAAGCAGATCTCGCCATGACGTTGTTGTTCGGAGGTTTTCATCCTTCATTTTATAAGGCGTACAACGAAGAATATCCGCTGAACGATGAATGGGAGCGGCGGATGGAGCTGTACAAACTCTACCATTTGTTCAATCATCTTAATCTGTTCGGAGAGAGTTATTACCGGCAGGTATACGATACGCTGAAGCGAATACTCCGCTGACAGCGGTGAATCAAACCCATCATCAACGGAGCAGAACCATCTTTTTCGTATTGGTAAAAAGCTTTTCGCCGTTGCTGATCACCGTTATTTTATAGAAGTACACTCCGGACGCAACGCTGATTCCGTCGTCATCCTTCCCATCCCATTCGACGGTGTATGAACCGATAGACTGATGTTCTCCTCCCAGCGACCGGACTTTTTGCCCCAGAAGATTGAATACATCGAGCGTGACAGCACCGCTGTGTCCCAGCGAATAATGAATCGCCGTATGGGGATTGAACGGATTGGGATAATTCTGTTTCATTTCATAAGCAATCGGCACCAGCGGAATGCCGTTCGTATTGTTTTCAACAAACGACTCCTTTCCCGCCAGCAGCCGGAAGGAACGGCGTGTTTCGCTTTTCGTCATTGTAAAATCGTACGTAAACGACTTGGTGAACCGAGTTACCTGCTCCGTTACGTGATCGACCAAATAGATGGAGAAATCCGGCGGCATATTGCCGGTCTGATCGAATGTCAGCCGCACTTTCGAAAACGCCTTGTCCGCCGTAACATCGAACTCCCAGTACTGACCGTCGGCGCTGACGGGACGGATATCAGCTGCATATGACCCTGCTTGTTTTGACCATCCAGGATTCGTGAACCGCACCATCAAATAGTCCGACGGTGTCGGAGGAGGTTCCGCAATGTCGTGTTTGTCGAATTCCTGCAATGCATTCAGCGAAACGCCGGCGACATTTTCTTCGTCGCGCGCCTTTCCCGAAACACCGCCGATCTTAATTCGCCATTCAGCTTCGGCAAAAGTCTGCACCACACCCTGCTTTGGCAATGATCCGCTCCGGGGATTAATGTAAATCGTCACGCTGTCCGCCGACAGGTTCTTTACAAAATATCCGGTGAAGGGCGCAAGAGAAAGCGACTCTGGTACGAATCCGTTTGTGGAGGGATTGAAACGCCACAGGACAGATTGAACGGAGTCCCCTTTTCTCGAATCCTTCCAACTGACCTGATACGGAAACGGATTTCCGATCAAAGAGTATCCCGGACCGATCCTGATGGGAAAATAATCCTGCGCCGGGACGATCGTTGCCGTCCCGAATGTCAGTGCAAACTCTCCGCGCGTAATCAGCCAGTACGCTTCACCCCGCTTGAACGTGGTAAAACCGGCACTCGGAAATTCTCTGTATTTCTGCCGTACAGGATCATACTTCCCGAATAACCTCCATCTCAGCGGATTGATCTCTCCCAGATTCTTTTTGAGGACGGAGAGAATGTCAAGATTTTCCAATTCAAACGGAATGCTCACCAACTGATAAATTTCGCTCGGAGTTTTTTGTGGCATTTTTATTTCATAATTTTCCGTCACACTGAAAATATTTAATGCAAAATTGAAATTATCCTTTGCAGCGATGGCATCGGGCCGATTCTGACTGCTGCCGTCGCTGTTTCTCCAGATGGCGGCGTCGCCGAACAGGAGCACTGTTCCCTTTCCGAGTTTTGACATTCCGACGGCAGCTCTCGACGTTGATGCGGACTGATCAGCATATGTCGGAGATGTAAATTGCGCAAACGGTATGCTGCCGCTGTCCGTTGTTACGAACGTCGATCCGAACATCACCAGTGTATCGACTCCTTTTAGATACGGATGTACCGAATCGGCAAAGATGGTCAGAAGCGGATATGCTGCATTTCCGCGATACGCATGTGCCGAGTCGGCAACCGAAGAGTTTCCGAGCTGCAATCCGGACGCTCGAAGCGTATCCGCGAGCAATTCGTTCAGAACCGTGTTGTTGTACTGAAGAGGTTCTTCGCCCATCATGACCGCAAGTCCGCCGGCAACAATAAACTCCCGGAGCAGCTTCTTTTCCTGTGCAGTAAACGGTTTGCGCGGTGTGACTATCAGGACAGCGTCGTACCCGGCCGGTGTAAAGAGAGATTCTGCGAAGGCGACCTCAACGCCGCTGTTTTTCAATGCTCCGAACAATTGCGTCATGCCGTCCAGCGAATCTTTCAATGGCACCGTCGAATTGTGTGTAAGATCGACCAATAGTTTCCGTTTTACCGGAGCGACAGAGATTGCTGTTCCCTTCATGGAAATTGCAATCAACGGTTTCAGCGGATCATTTGTTTCCAGAATCATCGTTCCGGAATGAGATCCGATCTGCTTCGGAGTGAATGTCACGGAAATAATCCGTTCCGAACCCGGCGCGATTGAATCGGTGAGAGTGAGATCCGACGTGAAATGTTCGTTGCTTGTCAATCCCGGTATTGTTTTAATCCGTAGTGGTATTCTGCCGGTATTTTTTATCAGCGAGGATTTAACGGGAAGTGCACCGTAAATCGTCGTTCCGAAGTCGAGAATGGTGGCGGAAATGTTTGCAGAAGGAAATCCGGTTACAGTAATGAAAGCCGTATCAGCATCGAATGCAGCGCCGTCACTCAACACCACAATCAGCGTTTCTGCAGCCACACGCGCCGGCGTCCATGTGATCTTCCCGTCCGCGGATATTGAGGCGGAGGCAGGATGTTTGGCGAACGAAAATGTGATTGAATCGGAATCGGGATCTTCCCCGGAATATGAAAACATAAACAGCGAATCGACATAGAGCGTCGTGTCGTTAAGCACGGAGGTAAATAGCGGAGATCGATTGGTATTCACTACGGTTATTGCCGCCGTATCCGGCACCGTCGTTTTTCCGTCGCTCACACCGGCAACGATGAAATAATTTCCTGCCTGAGAATAATTAGGCGTCCATATCAGCAAACCGGCGCTTGTTATTGTCAATCCTTGCGGTCCCGATAAGAGAAGGGACCAATGCAGGGAATCTCCGTCAGAATCTGACGCTTGATATTGAAAAGAAAACAATTGACCTTCGCTGATTACCGTATCCTGCAGCGAGGTAACAATACGGGGCGGCGTATTATTGACAACGACATTAAGATGAACGGTGTCCCTGATTGCAATACCGCCGTCGGATGCTGAAATAATAATCCGGTGCACTCCGGCAACCGAAGCCGGTGAAGTCCAGCTGAATACTCCCTGCGACGAAATCGATGCACCGGATGGCGCTTCGACAATCGCAAACGTTAAGGAATCGCCATCCGGATCTGACGCGGTAAACTGGACATTGACCAATGATCCGGCAGACACTGACAGTGTTTCGGGAATCTGATGCGTAAAGAACGGCGGCCGATTGACATTGTTGACCGTAATGATGACCGGATTTGATGCAATTCCTCCTTTTCCGTCCGATGCTCTGAGAACAATATTATATACTCCTGCTTGCGCGTACGACGGCGTCCAAGACAATGTACCGGTGACAGAATCCATCATCATTCCGCTGACAATGTTTTGAATGGTGTACCGCACAATATCTCCGTCCGGATCCGACGCAATCACGCTGTACTGCAGCAGTTGATTTTCATTCACCGCCGTGTCGCGCATCATTTTTGTAAAGAATGGCGGTAGGTTAATATCCAAAACAGATATAGAAACGGAGTCGTGTGCAAATGCTCCCAAACCGTCGGAAGCCCGAATAACAAACCGATGGAGACCGGATTGCGCGGAAGAGGGTGTCCAGGTAAACAGTCCCGTCATAGAATCAATCTTCATTCCGGCGGATGCGCCGAGTAACGAGAAAATAACCGCATTCCCGTCCGGATCAACCGCATCGACATCAAAGGAGAGCAGTGTTCCTTCGTTGATTGTGGTATCATTCATCGGACGGGTAAAGACCGGCGGTCTGTTCACATTCGTTACAGTGATGATTGCGCTGTCTTTGGTTACACCGTTTGGATGGTAATCTCCCACATCGTACACAACCTTATGATTCCCCGATTGCGAATAATTCGGCTGCCACGTAAATAAACCTTTCGGTGTCATTACAGCACCGGTGGGTCCGCTGAACAACCCGAACAGAAGCGAATCTCCGTTGGCGTCGAATGCAGACATTTGCACCTGAAGGAGTTGATTTTCCGCAATTGTTGTATCGCGAAGCTTCTGTAAAAAAACGGGAGGAACATTGGGAACGTTGGTAACGGTAATCATTCCCGGCTTTTGGGTAAATGTCCTCTGCAGAGAACCGGACTCGTTCAACTCCATCTGGGAGAATGCCATAGGTTGAACATGACCGAGAGATAATAGTCCGCGTATTTTAAATTTCAGAACAATGAAAGTCCCGGACCCGTTGAGCGGCAATGCGCCGGAGACGGCAATGCGAATGCCGGCGGAATCCTTCACTTCCATCAGCATGCCGTTGGTCAATGTCCCGGCGGTGACAACCCCGGTGAATTGAATCTTGGCCGTATCATAAGGGAGAATAAACTGCGACGCTGTAATGGAAAGAGACGACAGTGAACTGGAACGGATGGGATAACTGATGGAATCATTATATGCAAGCGTTGTATCGGAAAAAATGAACCGGACATCATTGACAAAAATACTATCCTTTGCATCAAATCCGTTGGCGTCAATGGCTGCATATGTTGCAAACCCTGATGTTTTTGCTGTCAGAATTCCGGAAACGGAATCAATCGAAGCTATGGAAGAATCGGAATACAGTCTCCACCGATAGGGGATTGTTCCTCCGGAAGCGCTTAATTGGGCTGTCTCGCCGCGAATCATTGATTGCGGTTTTCCGGTAATAGTAATGACAGGACCATTGATCGGGGTAAAAATTCCATTTTGGATTATCGCGTTTAGATTTTCGTTAAACAGCACGTTGCTGAGCGAAACACCCGATGAAAAATTGGCGAAGCGCTTCACTTTAAAACGGATAAACACCATCGTCCCGCTGTCCTGCAGCGCCTGAGCTCCGGCCATGGCAACATCAATTGTTCCGTTCCCGAAAACTATCGAGGGGGCGAACCATCCCGAAGTCATTGAGTTTGCCGTGATGACACTGTCCGCCGTAAGTAATGACGGATGGTAACTCAAACGAAATTGTGCCGATGTGATTCCCAATCCTGTAACAGTGGAAATTTTGATCGGCATCAGAAATGTCAGGTTTTGCATAACCGCGGTATCCCTGATTGTAACGGTGAGTGATCGAAGCGTCGCAGGAAGGATTGGAAAGAGAAGCGACTGATCCGACAAACCGAGGTTATCCCTTACTGTGACGGTTGTCTGGCCGACATTTTTTCCGATCACCCGTCCGCTGGAGTTGATCGAAACAATATGTGTGTCGCTCACAGTCCAGGTGACAGGGAGATTCACATCGCCTGAAACGGAAAACTGAATCGTATCCCCGACAATTCTGTCCTGCGGAGGATTTTTTGGACTAATAAAAATATCCATCGGGCGAAGGAAACCGCTTGTCATGACGGCGGTGATGTTTCCTTCGTTGAGGAGAATGTTTGAAAGCGTTGTGATACTGCTCCCGGAAGCGTTCGTCCGAATCTTAATGATGAATTTAATAAATATCCCTTTGCCGGTGATCGGCTGACTGTTTGCAAAGGATACTTTTCCGGTTGAGGAGTTGAACAGTAATGACGCCGCCGCACCCAGCACGGTCCCGCCGGTATCGATTCCGGTCACATCAAAGACCGTTCCTCCGCTTCCAAATGTGAATTCTCCTGCAAGAAGGGAATCCGACGTGAGAAGAGAATCATCAAGAAATAACGGGTAAAGATATGAACTGTCCCTCTTCCCGATGTCGCTTGGAAACGAAAAACGAAGAGTATCGTTTTGGGCAGAGAGGGTGCCGGCCCCGCTGAAGAGAAGGACGATAAGCAACAAAGAGATATGGTTTCGTTGTAGCAAAGACACCATCGACGAAATTCCCTTATTTTACCAGAAGCATTTTTTTTGTACTGGTAAATTTTTTTCCTGATGCCGACATTGCGTCAAGATGATAAAGATACAGTCCGCTGGACACCCTTTGTCCCTTGTCGTCATTTCCCTTCCATAGAATCGAGTAAAAACCCGCTGTTTGAAATTCACTTGTTATCGTCGTCACTTTTTGTCCCAGCACGTTGTAGACGGAAATGTTTACCATGCTGGCTTCAGGCAGCTGATACCTGATGGATGTCGACGGATTGAAGGGGTTCGGATAATTTTGTTCAAGTGCAAACACCGTGGGCAATGCAAGAATATCGTTCACAGTCAAAACAATTCCTCCTGCCTCGTTTGTGACATCGAATTCATTGATGATGAATTTATTTACGGTGAACAAGACAGACTCTTTTGCTTTTCCTTCATCCGCAAGAACAAATCGGAAGCGGACGATTTCGCCTTCTGCATTCAGCGGATGAATCCCCGCAAGGGCAACATTGGCCTTTCCTGTGGGGAAATGATGAACAAGCGACATGCTGTCTGCCGCCGATCCCCGTTGCATAGCGAGCGGCTGCACCAGAGTCGTATCGAATTGAAGGCCGATGGAGGTGCCAAAGACATTTACCGGCCGGTTTAATCGAATGATCAGGTCAAACTCTCCGTTCATACCAATTCGCTCAATTGAAAAATCAAACGCCGAGAGCGCATCCGCGCTGTTAGATATTTTTCCAAGTCCCGGAAATCCTGAGATTAGTCCGACAACGTACCGCAGGATATAGGATGCATCCAGCGCGCTGACCGTCGTATCTCCGCTGACATTGGCGGCAAGTTTTTGGATCGCATTCAATGTAATAATTCCGACATCGTGCTGAAGTATCATCGATGCATCGAAGGCGGTAATTTGTCCGTTTCCGCTCACGTCACCGGGCAGGACACCGGAGCGGGCCGTTAAATACGGCTGATAATCGACATCGCCGGATCCCGAAAGAAAGATCCGGTTTCCCTGTCCGGTAAGATTCTGATTGACCCCCTGATTTTTCAGCGGACCGGATGAATGCCCCCAATAATTATTTTTTGCGTTCGTTGTCGCCCCGGTGGAAGAAGAATATAAACCATACGTAGTGTTCTGGTAAATATTGTTAAAATTAACAACCGGCAGAGGTGAGCCGCTGACATACAGAGCCGATCCGTTATGATGAAGTTCCGATCCGCTCAGAACCGAAGATGAACTGCTCATCTGAACGCCCCAACTCTTCGCAAATGAAACGGCACATGATTCAATCGTCGCAGCGGTCGAATTCAGATCCAGAGAACCGGAACTGAACGCATCGCCGTACCGAATAAACGTGTGGAAAAAACGCGAGGCATTTGTCGATGAACCGGAAAGATAAATACGATTCCAATCACCAGGAACGGGAACGGTGGAATTGGAATCACGGTTGCTGTCTCCACCAAAGGTGTCGTCTTTCCACGACGTGAAGACGATTTTATTATTGGTAGTCCCTTCGGAGAGCAGCGTTCCGTTCACGAAAATATATCCGCTGCCGTACTCTTTGGGAAATTTGATGATGCTGCCCGGTGCAATGCGCAGGGTTGTTCCAGAAGAGACATTCAGGTCTCCCCGCACGGCAATTACTTTGGAAAAGTTCGGCGGTTGAGAATATCCTAAAAGACCGTTCACATTTTCCTGTGTCAGCATCACATCGTTAAATGTATTCCCGGTGATGACATTGTTCTGGTACACATTACCCAGCGCCGTTCCGGTTCCTGTCAGCGAGAGCTGACCGACAACACCAATGGGATAACGATTTCCCGATATCGAATCATCGATCAAATAGGCGCGGGAGCTGAATATACCGGCCAGAGCATTGTTTCGAACTTTGTTTCCGGCAAACATTAACAGTGTATCGATTGCATCGTTTTGCGAAATGATATACAATCCATGTTCAGCGTTATTACTGATGGTATTGCCGATAACGGAAAGAGCGACGGAATTGTTTTCTACATAGACTCCCGTATTGGTATTGTTTGAGACGACACAATTGGAAAGAACGGAAAGTTTAGACGGACTTTGAATCCAGAGACCGAAACCATTATTTTTATTGATTGTTGAATAACGGAGCGAAATATTGTTCAGGGAGTTAGACGCCGCACGAATTCCGGATCCTGAGCAGCTATCGACCGTGGTGCTGTCGATGAGCAGCGATGTATTATTCACCCAAATGCCGGTGGTCAGAGAACGACGCACCAGATTTTTGGAGAACGTCATAGAGCCGACGTTTGATTCAAAATAAATTGTCTGCCCGTTTCTTCCGCCGTATAAGAATTGACAGTTTCGAACAACCGATGCACCGCTGCCGTTTCTGAAAGCAATATAGTTCCAGTCACCCGGTGAAGGAGGAACAGAATCGGAAAGCAAAGTTGTTTTTCCACCGGCAGAGGCATCCCGCCAGGAAGTAAAGACGATTGGATTGGCTGTGGTTCCGTTGGCAATCAGTGTTCCATAGACTTCTATTTGTTGCCAATTATTGGTCGGAATTTGCTGCAATTTTAATTTCACCCCGGGTTCGATCACCAGCGTGGTCCCTGAGCCGACTGAGAAATCATAAATGGCAACATATGTTTTGGAGGTAATGCTTTGAGGGAATGTTGCTTTCAGTGTATCGGATAGATCACCGTCCCATATAGCGATTGCATTATTATAGAGATTTTCTGAAATGATATTTCCGTCGTTACCGCCGGGGTCGGTATATATATTTCCGGTCTTTCTCCACACAGCTAACGGATAACGGTTGCGTTTGATCGTGTTATCGATGAATGTTGCACGGCTGCTGAGAATCCCTTCCAGTGCATTATCAGTGATGGTATTACCAACAAACCGCAAATTGGCAGCAAGCACCGGAGGACTGTTGGTATAAATCCCCCCGCTGGCATTATTGGTGATGCTGTTCCCTTGATATACCTGATCGATGGTGCCGTTGTCTGTACCGATTCCCCAGCCGTTATTTCTTCGAATGAAGCAATTCGAGACTTCCCGGTAGGCGGAATTGTTCACTGCCCTCAGACCTTCGCTGTTGTTGTCCTGTATGATGCTGTTTCTCACCGTAATATCGGACGGTCTGTTTCCGGAAATATACATTCCGTATGTCGCATTGCTGTCGAGGGTAACATTATCGAACGTCACCTGGCAATCGCTGATGTATATTCCCATTGAACTGGACTTGCGGCTGATGATATTGGTTATTGGATTTGCCAGAACAATATCATTGGAGAGGTATAAATTCCCAACTCCATCTGTTCCGCCGTATTTGAAAATACAATTGTTGAAAATCGTTCCGCTGGATGCATTTGTATAGAGTCGAACATAGCGCCAATCGCCGGGTGCGGGAAGGGAGTTATCAGTAAGAAGATTCGTCTTCCCTCCATGTGATGCGTCTCTATACGATGTAAACACGATAGGTTCAGAGGAGGTACCGTTGGCTATCACCGTACCGTCTATACGGAAATATATTCCGCTGTTCATCTTAATCGTTACTCCGGGTTTTATCACAAGTGTATATCCGTTATCCACAACGACCGCAGAGGAAATATCAATGAGAACGAATGTTTTGGACGTGATGCCGGCAGGAAAGACTGTACCGAGCGTGTCCTGCAAACTTTCTTGAGATCTGTTAGCCCGAAGTCCGAGTGCATTATTATAGAGATTTCCGGTGATCGTGTTTCCGCTGTACGTGCTGTTCACGCGTCCGATCAATGAAATGGGATAACTATTTCCTTGAATGAGATTGTTCGTGATGACAGCACGCGAGGTTACGATTCCTTCCTGTCCATGATTCATGATGATGTTGCTGTCGATAGTCACCGTTGCATTAACATTGAAACAATACAGACCGTATCCACCGCCGTTTCCTTCAATTCTATTATAGGCAATTGTCTGTGCTCCGGTGCCGTACCACAGGTAAAGTCCTGCCGTTGTATTGAATGAAATCACCGAACTGTCAAGCGAAATGAGTGTCGCGCTGGAGGTTCCGCCGTCGGCAACAATACCGTATGTATTCCCCGTGATCGTTGATTTGCGGACAGTAAAGCGCGAATTTCCGTTTGCATGGATTCCGTATGAGTTGTTTGAAGAAATTGTCGAACGGTAGACTGATGGATTTGAACTGGAAATATACATTCCGTAATTATTGTTGGAACCGAAAGCGGAATTTGAAACAGCAGGTGTGGCACCGTTGACAAGAAATATTCCATAGGAAGAACTTTGTGTACTATAGATACTATCAATCACAGGAGCAGCATTATCTACACGAACATTTCCGTTTCCTGATGAACCGCCCCATTTGAAAATACAATTTTTAAGGATGCTGGTACTGTTTTGCGCGGCATTGAGCCATATCATATCCCAGTTTCCTCTGGCTGCAATCGTTGCGGTGCTGTCCCCGTTGGTATCGCCCGCATATGAATCATCCCGTTCGGATGTAAAAATGATCAAGCTGTCTGCAATTCCGGATGCGGTTATCGAACCATTGATCGTTAATCGTGCATTAGGAGCAAATTTTACGATTACACCGGGCTTTATCGTTAAGCGAAAACCATTATTCACCGATATGTTGTTCTTAATCCAAAAGACACCACTGGACCATGTAGAATCCTTTGTAATATTTCCCGTGACGGCAACATGGGGTTGCGCGGGAGCAAGGCTGATCCAGGGTTGAAAATCGACTCTGTTGCTAACATTGTTTCCCATTCCGGTGGGATTGCTGGCGGAGTTGTACGGACCGGTATCACTTCCCCAATAATTTCTCCGAGCCAGTACCGTGGTGGTCGAACTGGTATTCAAAAATCCCCAGACGGTATTGTTCATGATCGTATCTTGCGAGATATTCGGCTGCGAAGCGCCGACGCCCGTAAATTGAATGCCGATAGCGTTGTACCGGATGTAATTTTTTATGATCGTCGGTGAAGCGCTGTTGCTGATGAAGATGCCCGTTCCGTTGGAATCGATGGTGGAATTCATAATTGACGTCGTGGAGTTCACTCCAAGCAGAACTCCGCCGACAGTGTTATTGACGATCGAACATGAATCGACGGTGAAATTCAATGAGAGGTCGGCAAAAATTCCATATCCGAGATTTTGTCTGATAGAGGTTGTGGAAATTCTCGGAGATGACGAGCGGGGATTAATACCGTGATTGGAACTGAGTCTGATGACAGAATTCGTAATATTAATATTCGGAGCACCTGTTTTGTAAAAGATACCTGCCGCATTCGGTCCTCCACCCGCGTATTCGACCACGCAATAATTTATGACCGATGAAACTACTGCAGTATTTTGCAGTTCAAGTCCATTCCAATTCCCAGGAGCCGGCGAACCGGCATTCGACGTGAACGTAATGACATTTCCTGACGTTCCGTTCGCTACAATCTTTCCGGCCACGACAAGCATAGCACCGGAAGTAAATTTTACGATTGTTCCCGGTTGTATCGTCAGCGTCTTTCCCGAAGGAATAAAGACTGAGTCCGCTATAACTGTGCCGGACCACGTTGTATCTGAAGTAATTGCTCCGGATATATTTTGAGATGAAGCGGTCTGGATTGAGAGGAAAGCACAAAGAAAGATAACTGGTATCAAACGATTCATAACAATCGTCCTTTCAAACTATCATGATCATGAAATTATCGATAATAGTACTGGAATTGTCGTTATGATACTGTTACTGCTATCACATGCCGAGCGGTCTTTTCTATCGGGAAAAGAGCGGCATATTCGTGATTGAGAGCACGCCTTGTACTCACAAACTGTAAATTTTAAGCCATTAAATCAATTATCGGAAGGCAAAATCTTTTTGGATGCTGGAAAATAAGGGTGCTGAAATATCTTTTGCAGAGACCAGCGGTTCTTCTACCTGCCAGTTTATCTTGAGGGTCGGATCGTTAAACCGGATTGCACGTTCGTGCTCTTTGGAATAATAATTTGTGCATTTATAATGGAAAACAGCCGACTCGGACAGAACGGAAAAGCCGTGAGCGAATCCGGGAGGAATCCACAATTGCGCACTATTCTCCTCGGAGAGTTCAATGGCAAAATGCTGACCAAACGTCGGTGAACCGAAGCGAATATCAACGGCGACATCGATGACTTTTCCCGACAGCACTTTACAAAGTTTTCCCTGAGCAAAATCCCCAATCTGGTAATGAAGTCCGCGAACGGTATTTTTTTTTGATTCCGAAACATTATCCTGAACAAAATCCGCATCGCCGCAGATATCGACATACCGTTTTTTGCTGTACGCTTCGAAAAAATATCCCCGGTCATCGCGCAGCACATTGGGAGAAATAACGATGACGCCGGATAACGGACTATTCGTAAATTTCATTGTTATTCCTCGCGAAGGATTCTCTCAAGATACACACGGTATGCCGACTGGGGAATACCGGCAATCGTTTCTTCAAATTGCT
Source organism: uncultured Chitinophagaceae bacterium (assembly GCA_964596155.1). Lineage (GTDB taxonomy): Bacteria > Bacteroidota > Ignavibacteria > UBA10030 > UBA8401 > UBA8401. The sequence continues at coordinate 59,708 of CAZQSI010000006.1, read as the reverse complement.
GCTTGTTGATGAACTGCATCAGGAAAGCAATCTCCTCAAGGCATGCCACCTTCAATCCCTGTCTGTCTTCGATCACTCCGAAGAAATTCGATGCTTGTAACAGTGCTTCCGGCGTTCCTGTGTCGAGCCACGCCACACCGCGTCCGATCTTTTCCACGTGAAGATTTCCATCATTCAGATATGTGTTATTCACATCTGTTATTTCCAGTTCGCCCCTTGGAGACGGCTTGATATTCTTTGCAATTTCGACAACACGGTTGTCGAACACATAAAGTCCCGGCACGGCATAATTTGATTTCGGACGCTTCGGTTTTTCTTCGATCGATACGGCTTTCCCCGATTTGTCAAATTCGACGACGCCATAGCGCTCCGGATCGTTCACACGATAGCCGAAGATGGTCGCTCCGGTTTTTCTCTTCAGCGCATTATAGAAAAACTCCAATTGCCCGTAAAAAATATTGTCGCCGAGAATCAGCGACACTGCATCGTTACCGATAAACTGTTCGCCGAGAATAAATGACTCTGCAATCCCGTTGGGTTTTTCCTGAAGTGCATAGGTAATGGAAATTCCCAATTGCGACCCGTCCCCGAAGAGCGTCTGATACATCGGGATTGTCTCTCTGTTCGATACAATCAGAATGTCTTTGATTCCGCCCAGCATGAGAATCGACAGCGGATAATAAATTAACGGTTTATCGTAGATGATCGTCAGTTGTTTGCTGTACACCCGGGTGATCGGATACAATCGGGAACCGGCTCCTCCGGCAAGCACAATACCTTTCATGGGATTCTTTCTCTGTGTTGATGTGGCGGTCAATGTTTCTGCCAATATACCAATCTTTGGCGAGGAATAAAAAACGGGATTTAAAAATATTCCGCGGTGATATGGGCGCGTACGCGGGAGATTAACTCCTGCAGCTGCGAGAATTTGAAAGTGACCGCATCCGTATCGCCCGCCTTCGACATTTGTTCAAGTTCAGCACATGAACGGGCGAGAGATTCAATGCCCAGGTTTGACGACGCTCCTTTAAGTTTATGAGAGCATTCATACATGCGCTGATAATTTTGTTCGGTCACCGCCGACCGGATGTCCGCGACAAATTGATCGAGATCTTCGAGATAGATCGAAAGTAATTCCTTCAGCAAATCGTTATCCCCCACATCGATAATCTGTTCGATCCGTTTCGGGTCGATTACCGGTTCCGCTCCGGTGGATTCCTTTTGTTTTTCCTCTGAATCATTCGCGGACTCCTTTTGCATCCATCGCTCCAGGGCTTGTTGAATCTGCTGAAGCATCACCGGCTTCGTCAGGTAATCGTCCATTCCGGACTCAAGACATCGTTCCCGATCTCCCTGCATGGCGTTCGCGGTGACCGCAATGATGGGAGTGCGAAACCGTCCCGCTTCATATTCCCGAATTGCACGCGTTGCCTCCAGACCATCCATCACCGGCATTTGAATATCCATGAAGATCAAATCATACCGCTGCTGCTTCACCATCTGGAGCGCTGCGCTCCCGTCGAGAGCAACATCAGGCAGAATGTCGGACCGTTTCAGCATCTGCACAACCACTTTTTGATTGATGACGTTATCATCGACTACCAGCACTTTCCGCGGGGGTGTTGTCATTGTTCCTTCCGTTCCAACGATTCGTAATATTTCCGGATCAACTCAAGATATTCTTTGCTGTATCCGGCTTCCTGTGCACGCTGCATATCCTGCTGCATCTTCGACGAATTCGGGCGCTGAGGCAGTTCACCCGGCGAGGTCCGAAACGGCGTGATGCCGATGACGCTCTTTCGTTTTTGTTCGAAATCTCGTTCGCGCATCGAGCGCTGCGCCTGCAGCAGCCGCGAAAGTATTCGTTCCTGCCGCTCCACGGTATTCGGATTCATCTGCTGTTGCTGCATTTGCTCCGCGACTTCCTTCATTTCATCGGCAATGTTTTGCAGATCTCCCATGATCCTATTCCGTTCATCGGAACCTTTTGCTTCCTTCTGAAGCTGTTCGAGCGATTTTCGTACGGCATCCTGCTGACGGCCAAGGCGCCCCAACTCCTGCATCTGCTGCTGACTCATTCCGTTTTGACGGCCGATCTGTTCGGTCTGCATATTGATCTGCTGCTGCTGCATCGCCATACCGCGCAATTGCTGAAGCAGCGAACCTCCTCCCTGTCCCCCTTGCTGCTGCAGCTGTTTCATCGCACCCTGCATTTGCGTCGCAGCGTTGTTCAGCGCCGCCATGCTCTCATTCTGCATTGCAGAAGCCGACGGTCCGTTCCGTTGTTCGATTGCGCTCATTGACTGCTGCATCAATCCCATTGCACGGCCGATCTGTTTTCCCATTTCGGGAGTAACGGCGAACGACTGCTGGGAGAGTTCGGCAAGCGCGTTGGCGATGTTGTTCAGATCTCCCTGCAGATTCTGCTGCTGCTGGGCAATCTCCCGAAACTGCTGCGAGTTCGGATCAAGCGAGCGGGATTGATTTTTCAGCTGCTCCTGACGCTGGGAAAGCTGGAGCAGATCCTGCATTGTTTTTCGCAGTGCATTCATCGTCTGCTGCATTTGATTGTTCAGCAGCTGTTCCTGCATTTCCGACATCTGCCGCTGCATTTCGCTGATGCCTCCTGCTGCCTGCTGCTGGGCCGTCATGGCTCGTTCCATTTGCATTGAGCGTAATTGCTGCGCGCTTTGCTTGATGGCATTCTGAATATCATTGTCGTTTGCTGCCCGTTGAGCGGCATCAAGATTATTCATCGGCATCTGTTTCGGAAACTCCTGCATCTTGTTCCGCAGGTCGTTCATTTCCCTTTGCACATTCCCCAGCTGCTTATCGATTTCATCCTGCTGCCGGGCAAGTTCATTCGCCTTTTGCACATCGTTCGCGGTGGCCTCTTTTGTTTTTTCATTCAGAGCATCCTGAGCCTGTTTCATCTGTTCTGTTCGTTTCACCAGTTCGTCCACCTTTTGTTCGATCTGGATCCGTTTGAGCAGATTCATCGTCCGTTCGATGCTTTGTCTGAACTGTTCCTCATTAAACTGCGCCTGCTGCATGGCATCCCGCATCTGTTCGGGCGAAACATTCTGCATCGCATCCTGCAGCCGCTTCATTGCTTTTTGAAATTCCGGCGAATTCAATTCGCTGAGCGCCTTCTGAAGCTCCAGATATTTCTCCAGCGTTTCAGACGACAGTGTGTTATTCCTCTGAAGGTTTTTCGTCATTTCGTCGATTGTCTTATTGACCGCATCGAGGTTTTTTTGAATTTCATCGTACTTTTTCAGAACATCTTCCGCTTTTTTCTGTTTTTGCCAGTCCATCTGCTGATTCCGCTTCATGTCGTCGGACAGTTCCTTCAATTCCTTTTTCAGTTCAAGGGCGTCTTTGAAGGAATTTTCCATGGACTGAATCGCCTGATCGTGCGATTTGTCCGCATCGGCAAACACTTCCTCCATTGACGGGAGACGGATCAGATACGAAGGCGATTTTGTGGATTTCGGACCGGTGATACGGTCGTTGTCGAACACTTCAGCATGATACTCGACAACATCTTCGGGAACAAGTCCCAGCAGAGACAAATCCCAGAGATAATCAAGCGTCCCCTCTTTGATATCAAGCGAATCGAACGGAATAATCGTTGCCAATTCCTGTTCCGTTGTAGCGTACCGCGATTGTAGAAGACGGAATTTTAGCTTTAACTGAGTCACTCCGAAATCGTCAGAAACCGTAAACGCCATTGGAAGCCTCATTGCTTCCGTGACATCGATATTTTTTCCGGGGGAACGTATCGCAATTGAAGGGTATGCATCGGCAAGCATTTGAATTCTATATTCGATGATATTCTGATTCGTGTTACCGGCAGCATCTTCCAGTTCTATGTAGTAAGAGGTGGGACTAAGTATGGTAAATTCCGCAGTATAAATGCCGTTCCCCCGTGTCATCGGAATATCAGCGCCGTCTTTAAATACAACCGACGCAGAGGAAATTTCTTTGCTTGGAATGATAGTCCATCGCACGCTCGTACCAGGAAACGCAAGAATGTCGCCGATATTCTCCTCCAGTTTCTCCTGGCGCAGGCGGGTGTAGGCCGGAGGTGTCAGCGCTACGGTCATGGATCTGACAAACGGCCGGTCGATAACGGAAATTCTGAATACATCGCTGAGTATCGATCCGGCAATCATCCGGTACCGGATTGATTGTTTCATCGGGGGAAATTGATACCTGAACAGACCCGTGGAATCCGACACCAGAGAAATTGTTTCCCATACATCAACATCATCTTCGGCAAACGACAACGTTGCCTCCGTCGGCAGCCGATCGGTTCCGACACCTGCAGTGAGTTCGGCTTCAATTTCAACCGACTCGCCTTTTACAATTTCGGCGTTACCGGGAACGATGAAGAATGTGAATTCTGCCGGCGGCTTAAATTCTTTTTGATACTGCAGCAGCCGCACCGCCGCATCATGGAACCGCGTTGACGGAAGCAGCACCGCCAGAAGCATCACCGCATGCAGCGCTCCCGTGATCAGTGCAAGTTTTTTGGGAAGCACAAACGAGACGGCATCCTGGAAACGGATTTCCGCCGTCGTATCATTGAAATGCTTCACTGCCACTTCAACCAATTCTACCGAGTTGGCAAATTTTCCGTCATTCAGCTGATCTGAAAGATCGAGCATATTTTCAAGCCGGTCGGAAATCGGAGCAAAGGAGCTGCCGATCAGCCTGGCGGTGTCGCGGTCCGACAATCCGGGAACAATCTTCAGAAACCGGAGCAAGGGCATCGGAAGAAGGAATGCCGCAGCAATGAACGCAAGAATTGATCCGGTGAAGAAGAGAAATGTCCGTCCGAAGGAATCCAACTCTGCAATCGATTCTGTCAGCACCATCACGGCGAATACTAACAATGTCGTTGCGGCGCTCTTAACCGCCGCCATCATCAGTTCACGCTGATGAAGAGTCTTTCGGGTCTCTTCAATTCGCCGTAACAGTCCTGCTGCGATCTGATTGGTCGGATTGCTCACATTAATTCCGCTCTTTTATTCCGGTCTGTTATTTATTGTGTTAAACTCCAAACGATGATATTCGCGCCGAATTTCAACGCTTCCTCTCTTTTTTCAGGAGGATTGTTGTGGATATCGGGATCTGCCCAAGCGTCGCTGGGATTCGATTCGTACGTATAATAGAGGACTAACCGGCCGCCAAGAAATATTCCGAATCCCTGAGGCGGTTTATTGTCATGCTCGTGGGATTTCGGTACCCCGTTCGTGAAGTCATAAAGACAAGAATATAATCCATAGGAATACGGCAGCTCAACAAGATCGTATTCGGGAAAAACTTTTTTCAGTTCCCGCCGGATTGCTTTATCCATTCCGTAATCGTCGTCGATATACAGAAATCCGCCGTTTTCAAGATAGGTCCGGAGCCGGCGTGCTTCGTATTCCGAAAACAGAACGTTGCCGTGTCCCGTCATAAAGACAAAAGGGTACGAGAAGAAGTTATCGCCGGTGATTTCCGTGAACTCATATTTCGGATCCGCGTCGATGCCGGCGTGCTTTTTGACAAACCTCAAAAGATTCACTTCAGCAGAAGGATCATTGTACCAATCCCCGCCCCCCGAATATTTCAAGCGGGCAATGCGAAACTGCGATTCGATTCGCTGCGTTTGAGCGTACACCATGCTCATCAGGACTGACAATGAACAGCAGAGAAGGAATTTTGAACGAAATGACAGAGACATAAGTACTGTAAAGTAAAGAAATGGGAGTGGAAAAACAATTCTGACCGATGTACCGCACCGATGAAGCGGAATCCAAATAAAAAACCCAAACCGTGTGGTTTGGGTTTTTTATTATCCTATGACCGCGAAGAAGGATTCCGGCGGCTATGCACTCGGACCGCCCTGTTTCTGCATCCGCAGATACTCGCGGACCAGACGGGTGATGCGGCGGCGTATTTTCTGCTCGTCGGCGGGTGAAACGCTTTCCATTCCTTCGATATGTTCCTGAAGTATCGTTTTTGCTTTTGTCGGAAGAACGGAGAGGAACCGTTCACGGATATGATCGGGCGCGTTTTTCAATGCAAGCGCCATTTCCTCTCCGGGAATATCCCGCATAATCTGCCGAAGCACTTTCTCGTCCAGCGTATCCAATGCGGAGAACGAAACACGCTGCGACGCGAGATCACGGTACAATTCGACATTCATGACTTTAATAAACTCGCTGATCTGATGTTCGGCACCTTCGTCCAGATTGTCGAAGATATCCAGCAGCAGATCAGTTCCCGCCATCTGCACATTGTTCACCGCCGGGATTTTGGATGCCTTGGTGGCAAGTTCGCGCGCGACGGAAAGATACGTATCGGATGTCAACCGTTGCAGTTTGGCAAGCTCAAGCGCCACTTCTCCCTGCTGCATCGAAGGAAGATTTCGCATCAAGCTTCCGGATTGGGAAGCATTCAGCTGGGAAAGAATAATCGCCACGATGCCCGCCGGTTCATCTTTCATCAGCAGATACAGCTGCGGTTCGCTCATCTTTTCCAGAAATGCGAACGGATTCTGATTCTCTTTTTTGCTGACGGTGAACTGTTTGATCTGCAGCTGGTTTTGAAAGTATGTCAGCGCTTCCAGAGTTTCTGAAACATTTTTTGATGGCGCTTCCACTACCATTTGATGCAGCACTTTGTAGTCATCCTGCGACAGGTTTTCCCGCGCCATGTTGAGCAGGCTCGGACCGAACTGCGAAAGTGCAGTTTGCAGCTTCGCCTTCTGCTGTTCATCGGTCATCATATCGCGGATGACGGCCGTCAGCAAATCGGAGCGTCCGACCGACGTCGTCACGATATTGGATTTTAACCGCTCGCTGTCGGCCACTTCATTCGCCCGCTGAATGTTTTCCGGAAGCATCATCATCATTTCTTCCTGCTGATTCGGCACTTTTATTTCCTGCCGCCGGGCGACATCATCCAGCTGCTGTTGAAACCGCATGCTGTCCATTTTATTTTTTCTCATCAGCATGATGACCAGAACCGCCATGCCGAGGATGAGCAGCAAAACGAGAATGTTCATCGGAGTAAGAAGAGAGGCGGATTCCATAGGCTCCTGTGCAAGTTGTTTGGAGGTATCAATGATTGGAACGGATGACTGCGGCGACGACACTGCGGGACTCTGATTGGCGGAAGGAATGGTTTCCGCCGGCTGTTGGGGTTCTGTGCTCAGCTGCTGCTGAAGCTTCGTCATAATTTCGGGAAATGCCATTTCGAGCAGTTCCACCCTGTCCCCGCGGGTTCGGTTTAATTTTCCTGCATAAAATGCTATGTTTTCAAGCAGCCGGAGCAGTTCTGCGTCACTTTTTGTGCCGTTTTTGTCGACAAGCAGACGCACGACAATTCTGTCGAGCACATAGGTCGCCTTCATCTGCGACTTCGGCGATTCAAATCCTTTGACACCGGGCAGCATGAGATCGCGGGAATCACGTTCGTTATCGGCAGGATATTCCTCGGTTATTGTTGCATCGGCATTCAGCAGAAATTTCAGTCCCGGATAATATTTTCTGATTTCCATGCTGATGCGTGCTTCGGTTTCGCCCTCGACGCTTTTTTTCTGCGTATCGAGATCGGCTGATACCGGAACAATGAGCATTGTCGCCAGGAAGAAAAGTTGTGCCATATATTTCATATCAATCTCGCTGAGATGTTCTTGAACTGATCACGTTCCTGAATAATAATAAATGCGGATTACGACGCGTCTGTTTTGCGCCCGGGCATCCTCGGTGAATTGTCCCGTTTCAGGATTTTTTTCTTTGGAAGCGGGCCGTGCATCGGCAAAACCGACTGCTGAGAGCCGTTTGGGTTCGATGTTTCCGGAATCTTCAAGAAGATGAACGACCTCGTTGGCGCGAGCAACCGATAATTCCCAATTGGTTCTAAATTCCTTTCCACCGATGATCGGCACGTCGTCCGTATGTCCTTCAATGGAGAGATACGCCTGACGAGCAGTGATGAATGCCTGAAGTTTCGGCACCATTTTTAAAATGGCATCGTATCCGTCCTTGTTCAGCTTCGCTTTTCCGACCGGAAAGAGGAGGCTTGAAAGAAACCGCAATTCTATTCCGTCTTCCGTTAAAACGACCGTCACCTGTTTAGTGAGCGAAGTATCCTGCTTGATGCTCTCCTGAAGTTTCTGTGCGAGGGACGAAAGGTTTTCCGCCTGCCGCTGTTTCGTATCGGTCTGCGCGGCAAACACGTCGAGCTTTGCCTGATCCGGTTTGGAAATGGCAAGCAACAGCGTAAAGGCGGCGATCATCGCCGTCAGCAGATCGATGTAACTGACCTGCCAATGCTCCTCTTCACCCCGTTTTTTTCCGAGTTTAAGACCCATATTATTTCTTCAAACCTTCGAGTACCGCAATCTGTGCCGTGGAGAGCGAACGCGCATGCGGCACGTACGACGTTAGTTTTTCTTCGATGTACGTCGGCCGCTTTTTATCTTTGATCATTCCCAGTCCGTCGATGATCATCGCTTTCAGCAGTGCATCTTCCGTATTCCGCCGTTCAATCTTGTCCGCGATTGGCTGAAAAATAAAATTGGAGAAAAGCAAGCCGTACAACGTTGTGGTAAACGCAACGGACATCGCCGTAATGATCGGTTTAAAACCGGCGGCGGCATCGATTTCGGCGGAGAACATTTGAATCAGACCGACAGTGGTGCCGAGCATTCCGTATCCGGGCGAATACCGCGATGCCGCGCGCCAAACATCATCATCCACTTCTTCGCGGTGATTTTCATTTTCCAGTCTGGCCTGCAGTATTTCTTGCATCTCTTCTTTTTTGTAGCCGTTCACGAGCATCAGCAGTCCGTCTTTAAGAAACGGATACTGAATGTTGTTCGCAAATTCTTCCAGCGTCTCAATGTCACGCGTCTGTGTATATTCGGAAACGCTCTTCAGTGTATTGATGTAATTTTGAAAGGCAACTTTATTTTTGAAAAAAATAAACGACAATGACCGTATGGCACGCCAGACATCTTTAAATGTGTAGCTGATCAGTATGGATGCAAAGACGCCGGTCGAGACGAAGAGGAATCCGGGGATATGCACATACCGCTGAACAACGGGAGAAAAGAATGTATGCTGAAGTTCTTCCACCTGTGCCGCATTATCCGGCGATCCGAAGATCAGAAGGAAATAGGTCGCGATGACGAATAAGATGTATCCAACAAAAGTTGAATTCATTGCACTGTACTCCTTTTAATACATTCGTAATAGTATGGCGCGCACGTTATCCAGCGTCGGATCTAGTTCCAACGCCCGTTCCCAACTTTTTTTTGCTTCCGTCACCTGGCGTAGCATATAATGGACAGACCCTTTCACGGAGTGGGACAAAGCGATGTTGGGGGCAAAGGATAACGACCGGTTGATTTCCGCCAACGCTTCCGTATAACGGCGGGAGGCAAAATATTGCTGGGCGTTATTTAAGCTGATCATCGCTTTGTTATAATTGGCGTCTTCTGCAGTATATGGTTTTGCGCCGGCTTCTTTTCCGGCTTCTTTTCCTGCTTCTTTGCCGTTCTTTCGTTGCGAAGCAGAGGTATCCATTTGATCCGCCACCATCTTTTCCACTTCTTTTTCACTCGGACGTTTTTTTCCGAGATTCGAAATCCCCGCACCGGTCGTGCCGTTATATTCAATGTCGAAATCGATATCCTTGCTGTACAAATCCATGATAAGATCGATGCTGATCAGCGGTGTTGACATTTTTACGTTGGTCGGAGCGGATGTCACCGGTCTCTCTTCCATCAACGGTGACTGTTGAATTTGCTGACGGACAGGCCGTTGATCGGCTGTCTGCTGCTGCGGCTCGGAGGTTTGTTGACGCATCACAGGGGTGAGAACCTGTTGCTGGCTGTTTTGATTCTGCGGCGACATTTGTTCCAACGGAGGAACAAGCGTATCGTCCTGTTCGGAGCGTTGCGTTGTATCATCACCGTTTTGGGAAAAGAGCATACCCGAGATCAACATCGTGGCTGAAACTATGGAGATGTATTTTTTCATAAGACAAAATATATTTGGCCCATAACACCATTGCCTGATGGATAAATATTCCCCGTTGTACCCGATGTTCCGAGACGTACATACTCAACGGAGATTCCGAGAATGCGGCTCAGCTTAATCGAAAAGCCGGCGGTGATTGCGGAAACAAGTATGTTTGATTCGAGATAATATCCTCCCGCAAAATTCAAAAGAATAATTTTTCGTCCGATCTCGGCATCGCCGTAGAGTTCGAATCCGAAACCCGGTGTTAATGACCATCCGATGCCGCCGAAATTCGGACCGTAAATGATTTTTGAATCGATGAAGAAGTTGACGTTATCAAAAATTGTGGCAACATCATTGAAACGGTATCCCATTCCAAGGAATGCCTGCGCAGTCGATGAAATTGTTGTATCGCCGTTGAATGCCCTGATTGAAAGAAATGATGTGGTGAAATGTCCCTGCGGCAGCCCGGTCAGTTTCTTCAGATCCTGTTCCTGACGAAGGAGATCTTTTACGGAGGGCGGTGCAAACAAATATAATTTTCCGCGGAATTCCTTGTTCCAGATATTGACTGCATTCAGATCATTGATGTTCAAATAACAAAAGATTTCATCTTCCGTCACTAAAAATTCGGGAGAGACAATTGCATGAATGTTATGTTTGATTGCATATTCACGCAGCTGCTCTTCCGAGTACGTATTTTTTACCTGCAGCGTCGAGTCCGTCGCCTTCACCGAAAGTGTCCGAAGATCATGTCCGGAAAAAACAACAAACCGTCTGTCCCGTGTCAGCGCCAACTTTAATCTGTTTTCAAAAAAAGAATTGAGAAACTGAATCTCGTTCGCTTTTACTTCACTTCGGAGCAGCCATTTTACTTTTACCTTGTAGATGAGAAGATTTTGTACGTTGGCGGAAATTTCGCGGGACGAAGTAAAGATTTGCGACGTGATCGAATCCATGGCAAGATTGAATTTCGGAAAAATCTCATCCAACATTGCCCCAGATGAAGTAAACGTTCCTTCGGTAAATGTTTGCTGTGCAACAGCATACGGGGATGTAAACAATGCAATGAAAATGATCAGCCGTAGTTTAATCATAATGGATTTTCTGCGTAATTTTTTGTTAGCGAATGTTGTCAATTTCAATGAAAATGTCAAGTTATCCACAATTCTTTTTAAAAAACGCAAACGCCCTATCGCGATATTGATAGGGCGTTTTGGTGATGCAAGTTATAAAATAAACCTTGTAACCGTATAAATATAAAGCGTTTACAAAAATTTTCACCGGCTAATTAAGCAGGTAATCTTTTCTGCTATAGCTCGATTTATTTTAAGAATATTTTTTTTAATCCATGATTCTTCTCAGGAATGCAGGCCTGTCCATATCCTCCTGAGTCGTATCGATCGGATGCACTTTGGTGCTCTCCGTTGATGCAGTCGGATTAACTGTTACTCCTCTTCGTAAGTAAGTCGGTGTATCGAATTTCTGAAGATCTCGAACACCGGTCGGAATGTGATCAACCTGGATGCCTCGCGTGCGGGCTGAGGCGAATCGATCCTGTTGCTGCGGTGCAAGCGATTTTTTACTGAAGCCGGTTGCGATGACGGTGACCATAATTTCTTCGGTCAGATTATTATCAACAACAACGCCGGCGAGTACTTCGGCATCGTTACCGGCTGCTTCGGAGATGATTGCGATTGCTTCGTCGTACTCCTGAATGGAAAGATTCTGTCCGCCGGTAATGTTCACCAGCAATTTTTGCGCTCCCTTGATATCGACACCTTCCAGCAGCGGACTGGAGATGGCAATATTCGCCGCTTCCGTTGCACGGTTCTCTCCCGTTGCAATGCCGGTTCCCATCAAAGCGTCACCCATGTCCCTCATGACGCGGCGGACATCGGCGAAGTCTCGGTTCACCAGTCCGGGAACCGTAATGATATCCGAAATACCGCGTGTCGCATTATAGAGGACGCTGTTTGCCACTTCAAATGCCTGTGTGATCGGTGTTGCTTTGTCAACAATCGTCAACAACCGCTGATTTGGAATGACAATAAGCGTATCGACATGTTTTCGCAATTCTTCAATGCCGTATTCCGCCTGAGCCATTCTCTTTTTGCCTTCATGCGTGAACGGTTTTGTTACAATCCCGACAACAAGAGCGCCGAGACTTTTCGCGACGTTAGCAATTACGGGAGCGGCGCCGGTTCCAGTGCCTCCTCCCATACCTGCGGTCACAAACACCATATCGCTGTTGGCCAGTACGCGTGCAATTTCTTCCTTATCCTCCTCCGCCGCCCGCTGACCGACCGTGGGATCCGCCCCAGCACCGAGACCGCGCGTAAGATTTTTTCCGATTCTTATTTTGGAGGTTGAGGAATTTCGTTCCAACGCCTGAACGTCGGTATTGATCGCAACAAAATCCACACCGCTTAATCCGCGTGTGATCATGCTGTGAACAGCATTGGTACCGCCGCCGCCGACACCGACGATGCGAATTTTTGCACCGTTCTCTGCTGGACTGTCGAATTCAATTGACATATGTACTCCTTTGGTTATTGTGATTGTTTAGTGTGTAATTTATTTGATAAACTCTTTTACAATTCGTCGAACCACCCTTTCATTCTGTCAAGAATGTTTCTTCTATCGCCGCGTACTTTGGTTTCCGGAACATTTGATGCGGTACCTTTCGCCCTGCTTTTAATTGCATGAAGCACAAGGCCGACACCGGTCGCATACATCGGATTTTCTATTTCCCGCACAAAGCCTCCGCGGAATCCTCTCGGGATTCCAACTTTCACAGGCATGCCAAGCACTTCGCGCGCGAGATCGGCCGTCCCTTTCACAAGCGCTCCGCCTCCCGTCAGCACGACACCGGCAGATAAATGCTTCTGATATCCCGACCGATTTATTTCGAGCGCCGCGATCTCGAGAATTTCCTCCATGCGCGGTTGAATAATCTGACAAAGCATCTGCGTATCGATCGTCATCGGCTCCCGTCCTCCGATGCCGGGAATCGTAAAGGAATGATTTTCTGCAATGGAGGAAATGTGCGTATGGCCATGTTTCAATTTTATTTCTTCCGCCTGCGTGGTCAAAATTCCAAGTCCGCGTCGGACATCGTCGGTGACTTTGCTTCCGGCAATGCCGATCACCGCAGTGTGCCGGATTGTTCGGTCTGCAAACACTGCCAGATCGGTCGTTCCGCCGCCGATATCAATCAGCACGACCCCCACTTCTTTTTCCTCTCCATCAAGCACCGCATCGCTCGATGCAAACGGTTCGAGCACGATATCGCTGACGTTCACACCGGCCCGTTGCACGCAGCGGATGATGTTTTGTGTCGCCGTCACCAATCCGGTTATGATATGGACGGTTGCTTCCATACGGACTCCGGCCATTCCGACCGGTTCATACACTCCATCCTGTCCGTCCACAATGAATTCCTGCGGAATGACGTGCAATATTTTTCGGTCCGACGGCAACGCAATCTTCTTGGTATCTTCAATCAGCCGGTTGACATCCCCCTGCGTAATCTCCTGCTCGGCGCCGCTGATCGCAACCACGCCGCGGCTCTGAAAGCTCTGAATGTGATCCCCGGCGATTCCCGCAACGACGGACTGGATCTTCACTCCGGACTGCGCTTCGGCATCCTGTATCGCCAGCTTGATCGAATCGACGGTCCGTTCAATATGCGTTATGACACCGCGCGTTAATCCTTCCGATTTGCTTTTCCCGATTCCGAGGATGTTGATTTCATGATTCCCGCTGACCGATGCAACGATGGCGCAGATCTTCGTTGTTCCGATATCCAATCCTACATAAATGTGTTCGTTCATTGTTTTCCTTTGTGTTGAAAGCGTCGTTCAGACGACATGAGAATTCCGGTTTAAGAATTTTTCCGCGAGACGACAACCTGATCGTCGTACCGCAGATCGATATAACGTATATCCGATGTTTCCGTATTTTTCATGAACTGCCGCCAAAAGGCATCCAGCTTCACAATTTTTTTCACTGCATCGCCTTTGCCGAAAATAATCGGCACTCCCGATTCGAATGTGTACAGCATCAGATCGCGTCCTTTCCGCAGTCTGATTTCCGAAATGACATGGGCCATTTCCTCTCCGGCAGCATTTGCCGCCGCAATGATTTCCAGTGCATCCTGCACATCGCGGTTGTACAATTTTTTTCCCGTTTTGATTCCCGCCATTGAGTCGGCGCCCGTGATCACCGGAATGTCATACGTTGCCGATGATGCGATGTACGGTAGCACCGTGCCGTCCGACGCGATATAATACAATTCACCGGCTGCCAGAATTGCGAACGGCGTCCGTTCCTCTACGATAACACGGAGTCCCGACGGCGCATCGCGGTGAATGACAACGGATTTAATAAAACTATTTGCCAAAATGTTTTTCTGCACGGCGGTGAGATCAACCGCATACATGGAGGTCGTCGGCGAAAGCTTCATCAACCGGACAATTTCCTCTTTGGATACGATATTGATTCCTTCCACATACACTTGTTTCACCGGAACATTTTCCTGCCATTGCGCCTTCAGGAAAAATATTGAAACGATCAGGAGCGACGTCAAAACGAAATAGACGTACACCCGCAAACCGTATCCCGGTTGTTCGGTCGCCGCCATATCGGTATGTTCCGCTGTGTCTTTCATAATACTTTCCGCTTACCGTCCGGCTGCCTGCTGTAAAAACTGCTCGCCGAATTTCCAGATGTCACCCGCTCCCATAGTAATTACAATGTCTCCCTTCTTGGTGATGGATTGCAGTGCCGTCGGCAGCGTCGTTTTATCCTGAATGTAATGTGTCTCTTTATGACCGTACTGTTTTGCGGCGTTCACGATCAATTCTCCCGTAATACCCTGGATCGGTTCTTCGCGAGCGGGATAGACATCCGTCACCACCAGCACGTCCGCCAGAAGAAACGCTTTGCCAAATTCTTCATAAAAATCCCGCGTACGGGAAAACAAATGCGGCTGGAAAACACAGACCACCCGTTTTCTCCATCCCGATTTCACTCCGCTCAGCGTCGCTTTGCACTCGGTCGGATGGTGGGCATAATCGTCGTACACAACTACTCCGTTCACTTCGCCTTTTTTTTCCCAGCGGCGGTAGACACCGGCAAATTTCTCTATACCGGCTTTTACTTTTTCAAACGGCACTCCGAGTTGTAATCCGACCGTAATCGCGGCAAGGGCGTTTTGCACATTGTGTTTGCCGGGAATTTGCAGCGTCACAGTTCCCTGTTCCGCATCGCCCCGCATGACGGTGAAGACGGTTCTGTTTTCTTTATGAGTAATCTCCACCGCCTGAACATCTGCCTGCGGCGAATGTAAACCGTACGTCACCACTTTCTTTTTGCTCAATTGGGGAAGAATATCCTGCAGCGCAGGCTCATCAAGATTGAGCACAACAAATCCGTAAAATGGCACTTTGTTCGCAAATTGAATAAATGCCCCTTTGATATCTTCCAGATCCCGGTAACAATCCAGATGATCCGTTTCGAGCGTGGTCATCACCGCAATCGCCGGTGTCAGGGACAGAAACGAGCGGTCAAATTCGTCCGCTTCGACAACAATAAAATCTCCTTTGCCGAGCCGCGCGTTGGTGCCACCCAGACCGCTCAATTTGCCGCCGACGATCACCGTGGGATCGAGATCGCCTTCCATCAACACGAGACTCGTCATGGATGTGGTGGTGGTTTTCCCGTGGGTGCCTGCGATGCCGATGCCGTATTTCAGGCGCATAACTTCCGCCAACATTTCTGCGCGCCGCACGATGGGAATCTTCCGACGCACCGCTTCCTGTACTTCCGGATTGTCATTGATGACTGCCGATGAGTACACGACGGTATCGACATCATCCGCGATATTCTCCTTTGCATGTCCTTCAAAAATTGTCGCGCCGAGTGAAGCAAGCCGCTCTGTTACGTCGCTGAGTGCGCGGTCAGATCCGCTGATGCGAAAACCCTGATCCAACAGGATCTCTGCGATACCGCTCATACCAATGCCGCCGATGCCGACGAAATGTAATTTTTTAATGCTGTTGAACATTTATCTCTTTCCGCTGAATTGAAATCGTTTTTTCCGTTTCGGGATGTGCGCCGATATTTCCTCGAGCAGCGTCATCAATTCGCGCTCCCGTTCATACCTGCCGAGACGAATCCTGAAGACACGGCGGCGATGTTTGGTTTTTATGATGATTATTTGAAATCTGCCGGCAGTCTGCACCAGCCGCTCTTTGCCGATATGGATCCACTCAATATCCTTCAGGGAAATTGATTTACTATTGAACCGGTGCTGAAAAATTATCTCGTCGCCGGTGATTACCAGTTTTCTGTCTCTGATTCTGTTCAGCAGCAGTGTCGCAAATGAAACGGCAACGAAGAAGGCGATAATGTTCATGATCGGATCGCTGAAGACCACCGTGAAATTATCTTCGACAAACGTTCCTTTCACTCCCACATACAGGATCAGCGTCAGCAGATAGATCAGCGATTGCTGATAATAGAAATCCAGTTTATACCGAAATTCATGCTGTTTCATCGTATCTGTTTCCCGTTGTCATAGAGTTCATTGTGGATCATCGCTCCCGTGGAATCCCATTTGATCCATCGTCCGTTTCTTTTGTCGTTCTGCCATTCGGACAGTTCTTTTGCCGTTCCGTTTTCATACCATTGCAGCACACGGTATATTTGCCGTTTTTGTAACTCCGTACGATATTTCACGTGGCCACTCTCATAGTATTCAACGGAAGCGGCTGTATCGCCGGCAAATTGAAGCATCCCGTTTTCAAAATATCCTCTTACGAAAATTCTGTCGGAGTCATTTGCCACCATCATCGATTGAAGCTGTCCGCTCCGGTAATAGAGCCTCAGACTATCCGTGGTCCTGCCTCCTGCCTTCAGGAACCGTTCGGATGCCAATTGTTGATTTTGGAAGCGGATTGTTTCCCTGATCATCTCTCCATCTCGATATTCTTTTTCAACAAACATCTTTTCACCCGTAACCCCTTTGTCGGTTCCCGTGAAGATGCCGTTCTTCGGCGGTTTGCCGTCGCTGATTCTCCTGATCTTACATCCGTTTGCAGTTATAACTAAGCATGCGATGAATACCAACAATGTTTTCATGATCACAACGCTATGATTCGTTCAGCAATCTGCTCTCCGGCTGCCGGATTTCCGAGTGCAAGACTCTGTTTCTGCATTTCCTGTAAAGCTCGCTCGTCATTCACAAGATCGAGCACCACCGGCAAAAGCCGCTGCTGAAGATCCGTGTCCTGCACAATCACGGCAGCACCTTTTTCGGCAATCGTCTGCGCATTCAGCTCCTGATGATTCGCAGCTGCGTATGGATACGGAACAAGCACTGCCGGTTTCCCAATTCGTGTTAACTCCGCGATTGTCGTTGCGCCCGCTCTGCTGACAACAAGATCCGACGCAGCGTAAGCACAATCCATTCGGTCGATATACTCAAACACTTTGATATTTGGATGTACTTTTTGTGACGATTCCGACATTTTTTGTCCTGAACCTGTCTGCCAAATAATCTGAAAATCGTTCTTGATGGCGGCTGCAGTCAGCGCCGGCATCGCGGCATTGATTGAAGCGGCTCCAAGACTTCCCCCAAAAACGAAAATTGTTTTTTTTCTTTCATCGAGTCCGTAGTACCGGCTTCCTTCGCTGCGGGTCATTTCCGACAGCTCCGCGCGTGTCGGATTTCCGATCAGTTCGATATTTGCCTCCGGTGAAATCCATCGCCTGGAGTCTTCGAACGTGATGATGACTTTCGTGACACGCCGTGCAAGAAGCCGCGTGGTGACACCCGGAAAACTGTTGCTCTCATGGATGACTGTTTTCACGCCAAGCACGGAGGCCGCAAACAGCACCGGACCGCAGACATATCCGCCGGTTCCCACAACAACTCCGGGTTTCATTTTTTTTATGACAAGGAACGACTGGATCATTGCAACAACAACTTTTATCGGAAACAGCAGGTTGCCGATGCGCAGCCGCCTGCTGAAGCCGCTGATCCAAATGGTAAAAAACCGAAATCCTTTTTGCGGTATAACACGTGCTTCAATTTTGTCCCTCGTTCCCACAAATGCGATATACGCATCGGGCACCTTCTTCAGCACTTCTTCGGCGATGGCAATCGCCGGATACAGATGGCCGCCCGTACCTCCTCCTGCAAAAAGGATTTTCATGATCAATAGATTTTCCCCACCGCAGGCTCTCCCGGTTCCTCCTGCCGTTCAAACAGCCGGCGTTCTCTGGGATGCAGGTCCGTCTGCGACGAAATATTTAACAGCACACCCACTGCAAAGGATGAAAAAATAATAGCCGTTCCACCGTAACTGACGAAGGGCATCGGAACTCCGGTTGTCGGTGCAAGACCGAGCGTGACCAAAGCGTTCGATACGGCGTACAACACGATGGAGGCCGTGATGCCGATCGCCAAATATTTTCCGAAGTCATCCGGAGCATATTTCGCAATCTTCAAACCTCTCAGCAGTATCGTAAGATAGAGCATCATAAAAATAATTGTCCCGATCAGTCCGTATTCCTCCCCGACGATCGAGAAGATAAAATCTCCGTATGATTCGGGAAGAAAGAGATCGCGTTGTTTGCTCTGGCCCATCCCGACGCCGAAAATGCCGCCGTTGCCGAAACCGATAATTCCCTGCAACAGTTGATAATTGGCTGTAGATGTCACAGTTTCATCGCTGCCGAATCCGACAAAGGAAAGAATTCTCTTCATTCTGTACGGCGCACTCACCATATACACCAACAGCGCCGGCAGCAGAGCGGTCAGCGAAAGAAGCACATGCTTAATCCGGGCGCCTCCGACAAAAACGAGAATCATTCCCAGCATAAAAATCATGGCGCCGGTGCTGAAATTCGGCTGGAGCATTACCAGTACGACTACGCTGCCGATCCAGATCATCAGCGGCATAAATCCTTTTTTGAAATCCGCCAGTTTCTCCCTTTTGCTGGAGAGCAAATACGACAGATGAAAAATCAATGCAAATTTTGCAATTTCCGACGGCTGCAGACTGAATCCGCCGAGCGACAGCCACCGCGCCGCGCCTTTTACTTCCCCGCCGGTCACCCGGGTGGCGATCAGCAGCAGCACCGATCCGATCAGAATCCACTTTGTCAGCGGTTTGTATTTTTTATAATCCATGTTGATGGCAAAAAACATTGCCACAAGACCGATGAGAATCTTTGCAATATGCTTGTTCACCAGTCCGCTTGCCGACTGCATTTTCTGCATCGCCCAGGTGGATGATGCGCTGTACACCACAACCGTGCTCGCCACCATCAGGATGAGCACAACGAACAAGGTTGCACGGTCAATATGATTTTTGTCGGATGCCATGCTACTGCAATTCGGTGACTATCTGTTTAAAAATTCTTCCCCGCTCTTCGTAATCGGTGAACCAATCGAACGACGTGCACGCAGGAGAAAGCAGTACAACCTCCCCGTTTGAAGCCAGCGATGTTGCGGCGGCGACAGCGCGTTCCATCGAGATTCTGTTCGGAATTGCTGTTCCGATCGTATCCACCCGCTCCACCGGAACGAGATCCGAGAAATGTTCCTGAATGGTTCCCGCTGAATATCCCGTCGCTACGATTGCTTTGACTTTCTTCTTTACCAGATCGTATATCGTTGAATAGTCATTCCCTTTGTCCTTCCCTCCCATAATCAGCACAATGGGCTGATGATAACTTTTAATGGACATTTCCACCGCTTCCACCGTTGTCGCTTTGGAGTTATTGATATAGGTAATGCCGTTCAGCTCTCTGACAAATTCCTGACGATGCTCAACTCCCTTGAAATTTCTCAGTGTCGCCTTGATGTATGCAGGAGTCACTCCGCATAGTTGAGCCGCCAGTGCCGCCGCCATGGCATTTTGAACATTGTGTTCACCCTTGATTGACATCTCGTCAATATTGATGATCGGATGCGCAACACCTTCAAGAATCGTGGTCAGCACGCCGTTTCTGACAGTCGCTCCAGAACGGACGTCGCGGACAGTGCTGAAACCATAGCGAACCGGCAGCGTATTTTTCACAACTTTCTTTGTCCACTCGTCGTCCTCGTTGCAGATCAGCTGATCCTCCTTCGTCTGATTCATCGTCAGACGGGCTTTGGATGATGCATACTGCTCCATGGAGTTGTTGTACCGGTCGAGATGATTCCGCGTGATGTTGATAATCACGCCGATCTTCGGCCGGAATGTTTCAATCCAATCAAGCTGAAAGCTGCTCACTTCCAGAACAACAAGAGTTTCTTTATCAACATCCATAACGACGGATGAGAATGCCGTTCCAATGTTACCCGCAACAACGTGTTTTTTCTTTGCATCGCTGAGTATCCTCCCGAGTAAAGTTGTGGTTGTTGTTTTACCGTTGCTTCCGGTCACCGCAATAATTGGACCTTTACAAAACCAGCTTGCTGCTTCAATTTCCGCAATAGTGCGTATTCCCCGCCGCCTCGCTTCCGTAATCACCGTTGCGTCAGACGGAACACCGGGACTGACCACCATCAATGAACAGTCGTAGACTCGCTCCGTGTGTCCCCCGAACTCTCCCTCGATTGACCTGCTGCGGAGATCCTCAATGCTTTTGCGGGTCCGCTCCCCGCTTCCGTTGTCGCTGACGAAGACCTTTGCGCCGTGCGCCTGAAGCAGAAATGCTGCAGCCGAGCCGCTCCGTTCCGCGCCGATGACACTGATCTTTGTTTCCGCAAGTTCTTCGTTCTTCACAATAGTTTATCGCACCTTAAACGTTGTCAGACTAAGTATCATCATCAGAATTGCAAGAATGTAAAACCGGGTGACAATTTTCGGCTCCGCCCACCCGAGCAGTTCAAAATGATGATGGATGGGAGCCATTTTGAATATCCGGCGTCCCTCGCCATATTTCTTTTTTGTGTATTTGAAATACATCCGCTGGATAATGACGGAGAGCGTTTCTAAAAAAAATATTCCGCCCAAAATCGGAAGGATCAATTCCTTTTTTGCCATCACCGTCAATGCTCCGATGGCGCCTCCAAGCGCCAGCGAACCGGTATCTCCCATAAAAATCTGCGCCGGATAGGAATTATACCAGAGGAAGCCGAGGGCAGCACCCACGAGCGCGATACAGAACACAACCAGTTCGCCGTTGCCCCGAAGATAGATGATGTTCAGATAGCTGCTGAATTCAATGTTACCGGAAATATAGACGATGATTCCGAGCGTCATCGCAACAATGCCGGCCGTTCCGATCGCAAGTCCGTCCAGCCCGTCCGTCAGATTCACGGCATTCGATGTTGCGGTGATGATAAAGATGACCAGCGGGATGTAAAATATTCCGAAATCAAACTCCAGATTTTTGAAAAACGGCACGGTCGTCACTGTGTTTGCATTGATTGCTTTCAACTCCGGCAATGTCGAAAGAACATACCCGAGAATCAGTCCGACCGTTACCTGTCCGATAATTTTGTACCATCCGATCAACCCCTCTTTCTTTTTCTTCACGATTTTCAAATAATCATCCATGAAGCCGACGACACCGAGACCGCCTGTAACAAGAATGATCATCTGTACATACGTATTTGTGAGATCCGCCCAAAGGAGCGTCGGTATCAGAATTGCCGCAATGACGATGATGCCTCCCATCATCGGCGTTCCGGCTTTCAGTTTATGTTTTTCGGGGGAACCTTCCCGGTACGTCGTGACGATTCCTTTCGCTTTCAGCATGGTAATCACCTTGCCGCCGATGATGAAGCTGATGAAAAGAGCGGTAATTGCCGCCATTGCCGCACGAAATGTCAGGTATTTCACCACGCCGAATCCGGGAGGATTATACACCTGTTCGATCCAGTATAATAGATGATAGAGCATCAGTGTTTATCCATTGATTCCATTTGTGAATTTGTACGAATCAGCCGGAGGACGACATCTTCCATTTTCATCCCGCGGGATCCTTTGACCAGCACGACATCGCCGTACGACAGAGACCTGTCCAGCTCGTCCGAAAGATCTATTTTGGATTCGAAATGCCGGGCTGTTTCCCCGAATGCTTCGCTGGTATATTTTGAGTACGGACCGTATGTATAGAGCCCGTCAAATTTCATTCCTGCTGCGAGCACCCCGATATTCGTGTGTTCCCATTTCGACGCCTCTCCCAATTCCCTCATATCTCCGAGCACAAGAATTTTTTTTCCATCCGTCTTGAATGATTCCAGCGTCTTCAATGCGGCAAGCACGGAATCGGGATTTGAATTATAGGTGTCGTTCAGGATCGTAATTCCTTCGTTTTGCAATACTTCCATTCGTTTGGACGCCGAAGAGCAACGTTCGAGCGCCGATGCAATTTTTGCCGGTTTCAGTTTCATCGACAATCCGATTGAGGCGGCGGCAAGTGCATTCACCACATTGTGCATCCCGGGAACAGCCAGTTTCACGGGGAAAGAAATCTCCTTCTTTTGCCAGACGATATCAAACGACGGTTGACCCTTCGCGTCAATGCCGATATTTGCCGCGCGAATATCCGCCGATGCACCGGTGCCGTACGACAGGGATTGTTTCACCCTCCCGGAACCCTCGGTCAGATACGGGTCATCGGCATTCACATATGCAAAACCCTCCGTCTGTTCGAGAAATGCAAATAATTCCGTCTCTTCCTTTGCAACTCCCGCTTCATCAATAAAAAATTCAAGATGCTCTCTGCCGATATTTGTGATGACGCCGTGCGTCGGTTCGGCGATTTCGCACAATTGTTTCAACTCGCCGAAATGATTCGTGCCGAGTTCCACGACCGCAACATCATGGTTCGCTTTCAACCGAAACAGCGTTTGCGGTACTCCGATATGATTGTTCAGATTTCCTTCGGTGCTGAGCACGTCATATTTCGTTCTGAGCACCGATGCAATCAATTCTTTTGTCGTTGTTTTTCCGTTACTCCCCGCAACGGCAATCACGGGAATATCAAATTTTCTGCGATACGCGCGGGCGCATTCTCCGAGCGCCGCCGTAGTGTTGTCCACCAGAACAAACGTGCAGGGAAATGAACGGAAGTACGCACGGTTATTCTCCGACCAGGAACGTTCCACAACAATAACGGAAGCGTTTGCCTTTACCACATCATCGATATAATTGTGAGCATCGAACATTTCCCCTTTCAACGCGAAAAAGAGATCGTCGCTTTTCACCGTCCGGGAATCGGTTGACACGCCGGAAATCTTTCTGCGTTTCAGCAGTTCTGCATTGATAACATCTGCGTTTGTCAGACTGCGAAGATCTTTTATGCCGATTTTTTTCATTCTTGCATGTTTCTGCCGCACAGAATGCGGTCAAAGAAATTCATCCGATACGTTTCAACACTTCTTCTTTATCGCTGAAGTGGATTTTATTTTTTCCGATCACCTGATACTCCTCATGTCCCTTACCGGCGATTAAAACGATATCACCCGGCCGAGCGCGCTCAATCCCGTTCTGGATCGCCTTCGCCCTGTCAGCCTCGATGATCACTTTCGATCTGTCGGATATTCCTTGCAGCACGTCGCTGATAATCGCTGCCGGATCCTCGGTTCTCGGATTATCGGAAGTCACGATCACCACGTCGCTCATCCGTTCTGCTATTG
>CAZQSI010000006.1:28143-35932 GCA_964596155.1 uncultured Chitinophagaceae bacterium | reverse complement strand
ACTTCCATGACACAATGCGTACATCCTCGATTCACCATCTGCGACAGCAACTGGTGCAGTTCCAGCGATTCGGGCGTCGTGTGCGTTGCAGGATAGGAATCGCCGCCGATCATATATTCAACCGTTCCGATTAATCCGACGGAAGTCTGTGACTGCTGCTCCAGCATTTGTTTAATCAGGTATGTTGTCGTTGTCTTTCCGTTTGTTCCGGTCACGCCGATCATTGTCAATTTGGAAGCGGGCGTACCGTAATAATTCGCCGCAATCACCGCCAGCGCCTTTCGCGTATCGGGAACAACAATTTTCACGGTGCCGGTGTGCATGCACATCGGGTCAGGCACAGCATTGTCATCTTCGATCACGACCACTTTTGCTCCGTTGACAATGGCTGACGAAATGAATGCATGACCGTCGCTTTCTTTTCCTTTCAGCGCCACAAACAGGTTGTCGCGCACGATTTTTCTGGAATCGTACTGTACGCCGCTGATCTTCACGTCATGCGTTGTCACCATCTTCCCGTACATCGTTTGGAACATTTTGGTAACCGTCACTCCCGTCAATAACGCCGATAATGTCATTCGTTCAATCCGCCGATCGGTTCGTCAATACAATTGCGCTGAGGCAATTGTTTTTGGTTCACACATGATTGTTACTTTTGTATTCTGTTTCATCGCTGTTCCCGGACTCGGGAACTGATTCGTCACCACGCCCGACCCGACGATGGAAACAGCGAAGTGTTCCGCTGCCAATCGGTTGACCGCTCTCCGGAGACTCATTCCTCTCACATCAGGAACAGTGAGGGACCCTGCTTGTGAAGCTTCCTCCGTTTCGTTCATCATCAGTTGCACGATCGAACCGCGCTCGATTTTTTTTCCGGCGGGTGGATATTGTCGGACGACATTTTCGCCGCGGCCGATGACTTTTGAAGCCAGACCGGAACGCTGCAGCATCTGGCCGGCCTGATCAATGCTGTTCCCCGTCACCGACGGAACGGTCACCGTTTCCTCCGGCTGTTGTTCGGAGGCTTTCGGCCGAACATTCAAATCCGCGATCATCGTTTTTGCGATTAAACCGTTGTTGTGAATAATTCTGTCCACAATTGCCTTGAAGATCGGCGCACTGGCCGTGGCGCCGTAATATCCGCCTGCTTTCGGCTTTTCAATCATCACCAGGCACACCACCTCCGGCTTTTCCGCCGGGAAAAATCCCACGAAGGAGGCATTATAACTTCCTTCTTCGTAACGACCGTTCACATGCTTTCTGGATGTGCCGGTTTTTCCCGCGATGCGCAGGCCGGGAGTCCGTACGGCGATGCCGCTGCCGAACTCGACGACACTTTCCAGCATTTGTTTTACTTTCGCATTCACATCACGGGAAATGACGCGGCGGATCATCTGAGGTTTTCCCGAGGAGATTTCCTGTCCCTGCTCATCTTTTTCGCGTTGAACGATATACGGTTTCATCAGCACGCCGTCGTTGGCGATTACCGCATACGAGGAGACAATCTGCAGCGGCGTTACACCGACTTCGTAACCGTATGCAACGGAATTCAGCGATGCACCGGACCATTCGGAAGTTTTTTTCATCTGTCCGTTGCTTTCGGACGGAAGTTCAATGCCGGTCGCCATGCCGAAGCCGAAATCCCGCGCCTGCATGTACAGTTTATCCCTGCCGATCAGATCGCTGACTTTGGCCATCACGATATTCGAAGAATATGCCATCGCTTCGAGAAACGTAACATCTTTCATCGGATGGGAATCGTTGATCGTGCGGATTTTTTTTCCCAGATATTCGATCTTGTATTTTCCGTTTTCACCGTAAAATTTCTGTTCGAGCGTGACGATATCATTCTGCAGCGCAGCGGCAGCAGTGACAATCTTAAACACCGAACCCGGTTCATACATGTCCGAAATAATCCTGTTCTTCAGCGCATCGGAGCTGTGAATGCTGTTAAGATTTACCTGGGGGACATTCGCCATGGCGAGAATTTCCCCGGTCTGCGGTTTCATCATCACCACGAGTCCAGCTTCCGCCTGCGTTCGTGCGACACCCTTTTTTAATTCTTCATCCGCAATGGATTGGTATTGCAGATCAATCGTCAGTTCGAGCGAATGTCCGTTGACCGCTTCTTCTCTCGGATAGTCGACGGAGGGCCGCTTCCGGCCGAGTCCGTCTTTCTGCATCACAACATATCCGTCCGTACCGCGGAGAATCTGATCGAACTGCTGCTCGATGCCGCTGATACCGACGTTATCAATGTTCGTCGCCCCCAGCACCTGACCGGCGATTTCATCGTAATGATAGATCCGTTTCGCTTCGATCATCTTTACGATTCCGCCCAATTTCGTCAACGGAATCCTCTCGGCCACATCCGGTCGCATATGCCGTTCCATCCAGACGAAGCGTTTCAGGCTGTTCAGTTTTGCAATGTATTCCTTCTCCGGTTTGCCGGTCACTTTGGAAAATTCCCGTGCAATAACGTGTGCATCTTCTCCCGCAATTTTCGGATCTGCAGCAAACGACACAAACTGCGAGTTTGCGGCCAGCACATTTCCGTTCCGGTCGAAAATCGAACCGCGCTGTGCAACGAGCGGCACTTTTGCTTCGTATTGCCGTTTTGCAATCTCCTGATATCTGCCCGATTCAATCAGCTGAATCTGCACCAGGCGTGCACCGGCGGCGGCAAACGCCAGCAAAAAGATTATTTTCACCATCAGCAAGCGGTGGCGGTAATCCTTCTGCTTCGGAGTTTCAGCGGTATCGATCGTATCTTTTACAAACGGATTTCGCATAATTATTTTTCTATTGCTTTCATCACATCGGCTTCCTTGTCCGGATCAATCTCAAACCATTCCGGCGCTTCCTTTGGATTGGTCATCCCGAGTTGTTCCTGCGCCATCAGACTGATCCGTTCCAGACTCGCTTTGCGGTTAATTTCCGCTTTAATCAATTCGTTGGTGCTGATGATCTGATGGTATGCTGCGTTCAGATCGTTCACTTCCTTTGCGAGTGCGTTAACGGCGATGACATTCCCCACATATAATAGAGCGGCGGTCGCGATCAAAAAGAGCACGCCGACGATATTCGATGTTTTCGCTCTCTTGCGGGCGTTGACACGGCGGACATTCGTGCGGGGAACGGCATACCCGGGATGCGATGCGGCATCAAACGGAGGAACCGCGACCGCATTATTATAGATCTGCCGGTCGTTAAATGCGGGCACTTCCGCCACATCAATCGTATGTTCCTGTTGTCGTTTTCCCATATCACAGTTTCGGTTTCGCGGTAAAATACGCTGCTAAGCTTCTCTCATTCTTTCCGTTCGTTCAGCGACTCTCATTTTTGCGCTGCGGGAGCGTGGATTGTTCTTCTGTTCATCCTCCGAAGCAAGCATCGGTTTCTTCGTGATAATCTTCAATTCGGGATGACGAGGAATATCCGGCTGAAACTTGTTTCCCGACGGAATAAACGTCGCTGCGCACTCATTGAAAAAAGTTTTTACAATTCTGTCTTCGAGCGAATGGTACGAAATCACGACGATCCGTCCTCCTGCTTCGATGAACGGAAGCACATCGGATAAGATCGCTTTCAGACGGTGCAGCTCGTCGTTCACTTCGATACGGATCGCCTGAAACACCCTCGCCAGCGACTTCACCGCAAATTTTCCGCCGACGGCGCTTTCCACGATCGCGGCAAGCCGTCCCGTCGTTTCAACCGGTCCCTTCATTCTCTGTTCAACAATCCTTCGTGCAATTTTCCGGGAGAATCGTTCTTCGCCGTAATGGAAAATAACGTCGGCCAGTTCCGTTTCGTCGTACGAATTGATCACGGCATACGCGTCGAGCGGCTGTCTCCGGTCCATCCGCATATCAAGGCGCACGTCGCTCCTGAAAGAGAACCCTTTCTGCGCCTCGTCCAGTTGATAGGAAGAGACACCGAGGTCCAGCAACAATCCGTGAATTGTTGAAATCTTTGAGGAGTGAAGTATGGCTGCAATGTGTGCGGTATTGTCATTCACCAACCGTACGTGATGGCTGTATGCCTGAAGTTTCTTTCCCGCTGCGCTGATTGCGTCGGCATCCGCATCGATGCCGATAAGCATTCCTTTACCGATGAGAGCGGAACAGATTTTTTCCGCATGTCCGCCGCCCCCCAAGGTGCCGTCAACATAAATTCCATCCTTCACGGTGACAAGATGCTCCACTGCTTCGTTCAGCATCACCGGTGTATGGTATGACGGCTGCGTCATTCAGAATCCTGTACGAAAACGGCGCCGTTGAAAACATCCGCAAGCACCGGTCTCTTCAATCGCGCGCGAATTTCGACCGAGCGCAACACGATCATTCTTTTTTCTCGAACACTGTGGATGCAACAGTCAGGTAATCTTCCGGTTGACCGTCGAGATATTTCTGATACTCGCCCGGGTTCCAGACTTCGATCCGGTCAAACGCGCCGAGGATAAACACTTCATTTTCTATCTGCGCATACTGCATCAATTCTTTCGGCAGAATAATTCTGTACTGTCCGTCCAGTTCCGCATCCGTCGCATACTGAAGCAGCATGCGCGTAAAGTACCGGTGCTTCGGATCGTTCTGCTGCAGCTTTCCGATTTCTGTTTCCCGTTTTTGCCATTCATCATTCGGATAGACAAAAATACACGGCTCAAATCCGCGCGTGATCACAAAACCATTATTCGCCTCCGGTGCAAGATTTTTCCTCATCTTCGCGGGAATATTGATCCGACCCTTATTATCAACCGTATAATTAAATGAACCTTTGAATGATGACACGTTCGTTAACTGCCTTATTTTGTTGAATATTTTCTACCCACTTTAACCCACCATTGGACACAAAGTTACTGAATTTCATCCTAAAGTCAAGAGATTTCGTCAATAAACATGGAGTTTTTTGAACATTTTCGGAAAATCATGCTCGGAGAAGATTTGCCGGGGCTAATCTGTAGTTTGTTATGGGTGGGAGTTAATAGTTTACTTTAAGTCGATCTTTTTACCGGTGAGCGCCTCAAACGAAATCAACAGCTGAGGGAAATCCCTGTAAACGATTCCGTGCATCCCCGCGGAGACTGCTCCTTCAACATTTGCTTCGACATCATCGATAAAAAGAATTTCGGAGGGCATCGCGCCGAGTGTTGCGGCGGCGGTTTCATAAACAATCGGTGCGGGCTTCATCGCACCCAGCTGATATGAAGTGAAAATGTCGGTGCAGGAGCGAATCACATCCGACATGCGGAATATTTTTTCCATGTGCGACGGACAGGTATTGCTCAGCGCCGCAATGCGGTGGTTTTTTTTCACTTCGTTGACAAACGGAACAATCTCTTCGTTGTCCGAAAGGATAATTGAATCGAACGCTTCGCGAATTTTTTCCCCGGAAAAATCTCCACGAAATAATTCCGACAATTCCGCGATAAACTCCGGCGTCGTACTCTCTCCCGTTTCATACTTCAGTACCGTCAGCGATATTTTCTGCTGATCGTACCGTTGACGGGCATGTTCATCCGGCAATCCGAGCGCCAGCGGGAATGCTTCAAAATCAATATTGATCAACACTCTGCCGAGATCGAAGATGATGACGCTGATGTTTTGTTTCATCCGGCGAGCTGCCTTACGACGGTGTGCGCTTCTTCAATGCGCTCCATTCCTTCGTTCTTCTTTAAAAATGTCTGAAGAAATAAACTTTTTCCCTGCTGTTTCAACTGCACCATTGGTTCCTTCATCCGCGAAACGGCGGCCATCATCTCCGGAAATATGCCGCCCTCATAAAAATATGTATCGGTTTCCGGCGGCAGATACAACCGAAGCGTCCGATGCTGCAGTTCAACTTTCCGAACAGATATTTGAGAAGCGGCAATACGCAGCGATGCCAATGCGAAAAGATTTTCGGTTTCTTCCATCAGCGGTCCGAATCTGTCGATCAGTTCCGCTTTTAATTCATCCACCTCTTTCTGCGCCGTTGATGTTGCCAGCCGCCGGTACAGGTCAAGCCGTTCCGTATCGCTTTCCACATAAAGTTCGGGAATATATGCCTCCGTGTCCGCTTCAACCTGAGTTTCGGCAAGCCGCGGCACTTTTTCTTTTTCCTCCTTGAAGATATCCGAAAATTCCTGCTCTTTCAGCTCCGCCACCGCATCTTCCAGAATTTTCGTGTACATCTCAAATCCCATTTCCATGATAAATCCGCTCTGCTCTCCTCCGAGCATATTGCCGGCGCCTCGTATTTCCAGATCGCGCATGGCAAGGTTCAGGCCGGAGCCAAGTTCGGTAAATTCCTCGATGGCCTGCAGCCGCCGCAACGTCTGCTTCGGCAGCGAACTGATCGGCGGCACGAGCAAATAGGCAAATGCCTGAATGTTGGACCTTCCGACGCGACCGCGCAATTGATACAACTCAGCAAGTCCGAATTTATCGGCCCGGTTGATAATGATGGTGTTGACACTCGGAATGTCCACACCCGATTCGACGATTTTGGTTGTCACAAGCACATCAAACTTCCTGCCGAGAAAATCTATCATCACCTTTTCAAGTTCGTGCCCTTCCATCTGTCCGTGTGCGAATCGAAACCGCGCTTCGGGGATCGACTCCATCAGTGTTGCTGTCATTGTTTCGATCGTGCTTATTTTATCGGTCACAATGAAGACCTGTCCTCCCCTGTGAATCTCATGCAGCACCGCTTCCCGGATGATTTTCTTGTCAAAGGTCGCGATTTCCGTATGAATGGGAAGCCGGTTGCGCGGCGGCGTATTGATGACCGAAAGATCGCGTGCGCCCATCAAAGAAAAATGGAGCGTCCGCGGAATGGGCGTCGCAGTCAGCGTCAGTGTGTCAACGGAGACTTTTATCGCCCGGAGTTTTTCCTTGGATGCCACGCCGAACCGCTGTTCTTCATCGATCACCAGCAGACCGAGATCCTTGAATTTCACATCTTTGGAGAGCAGCCGGTGCGTACCGATGACGATATCGATTTCGCCTGCCGATAATTTTTGTATCGTCTCTTTAATTTCCGCCGTGGATTTGAAGCGGGAGAGCAGCGCCATTCTGACGGGATATCGTCCCAATCTGTCCGCGAACGTATTGAAATGCTGCTGCGCAAGAATTGTTGTCGGAACGAGCACTGCGGCTTGTTTACCGTTCATCACTGCTTTGAACGCGGCACGGACCGCTATTTCCGTCTTTCCGAATCCGACATCGCCGCAGACCAAACGGTCCATCGGATGGGGTGACTCCATGTCCGCCTTCACATCCAGCGTCGTGCGCGCCTGATCCGGCGTATCTTCGTACATGAATGATGCCTGCATTTCTTTCTGCCAATGCGTATCCGGCTGAAACGCAAACCCCGGTTCCATTTTCCGTTTTGCATAGAGTTTGATCAGATCGCGGGCGATATCCTTGATCTTCTTTTTCGTCCGCGTCTTCAGCTTCTCCCAGTCCGGACTGCCGAGTTTGTTCAGTTTCGGTTCGTGTCCTTCCGCGGAAGAATATTTTTGAATGCGCCTGATGTAATTCAGGTTGACGAACAGCATTCCGCGTTCCGCATATTCCAGTTTGGCAACTTCCTGTTCCGCTCCGCCGACGTTGATCTTTTCCAATCCGAGAAATTTTCCGATGCCGTGATCGATGTGCGTGACATAATCGCCTTTATGGAGCGCGTGAAGCTCTTTTGCGGAGATTCCCTTGAATCGTTTTTGCTTCCGTTCCGCCCGCGCCTTGATTCGATTAAAAATTTCATGTTCGGTGAAGAAGAGCACCGATGCCGGGGGGAAAAGAAATCC
>CAZQSI010000006.1:17770-28043 GCA_964596155.1 uncultured Chitinophagaceae bacterium | reverse complement strand
CCTTCCGACTCCAACAGATCGAATTCCCGTTTCAGCAGTGACTCATCTTCAGACAGAATTGTTGCGTCGGATGCAAAGTATGACAAGAGTGAAACGTTCTCCTTCACAGCATCCGAATGCTCGTCATCCTGCCGCGCCTTCAGGACATCGGGAATAATACTGACCGATTGTAAATCCCGAATCGACCTCTGAGAGAGAACATCAAATTCCCGGATCGATTCGATCGTATCTCCCCAGAACTCAAGACGGACCGGATGTTCACCGATAAACGGAAAGATATCCAGAATACCTCCGCGCACTGCCATATCGCCGTACGATTCGACGAATTGCTTCCGTTCGAATCCGAATCCTGCAAGAGTTGCCAGCAGTTCCTCAAACGGCCTTTCGGCATGCACCGACAATTCAATAATGGAGCGGGAGAATGTCTGCGGATCGGGAAGGGCAAAGCCGAGCGCAGCGGCATGGGTGATATAAATCGCCGGCGTTTTCGACTGCAGCGCTTTCATCGTCTCAATTTGAGACAATGGCGCGGATAAATCCATCATCTGAGATGCATGCTTTGGTTCGGCAATGCACAAGCGGACATTCGCATCACCGACGATGACGGCGCAATCATCCCTCAGCTTTTCCGCCCGCTCTGCCTCGTCGAGAATGACCAGCAGCTGTTTGTTATGCTGGCGAAACAGTGCGGCGGCAACAAACGCCCAGAGCGAACCGGCAATGCCGTGCAGCAGTACGGGTTGTGACGGCGAGGCGGAAATACGATTGAGCTGTTGAAACTGCCCTGAAGAAAAAATCGATTCGTAGTATTCGTTTTTCAAGAAATTACGCGGACTGTCGAAATGGATATTCGTTGTGAAACAGACTATCCCCTGCCGTCGAATGTTGTGCAACTCGTCAGCAAGGGTGGTGATAAGGTAAAAAGGAATGAGCGAAAGTGAAAGCATTATTTCCGTTTCCCGCCTTTGTTTTTCCTGAACAAAAAGAGTTGTTGAATTGCCGTTTGATTTGGTTTATTTTCATTTTCACTGATATCATTGAAGGAACATTGAATGGCAGATTTTGTCCCCTACGACGGCGTGTCCTATTCCGAAGAAGAGCAGCGTGAACGTTCCGCAACCTTTTTCGCTCTGATGAATCACCGCCGCACCATCAGAACGTTTTCTTCCCGTCCCGTCTCCGGACAGGTGCTGCAGAATATTCTCCGAACGGCAGGATCGGCTCCCAGCGGCGCTCACAAACAGCCCTGGCGGTTTGTCGTCGTCACCGATCCTTCTTTAAAACAACAAATCAGAGTTGCAGCGGAAAAAGAAGAAAAAGAAAGTTATGAACGGCGCATGCCGCAGGAATGGCTTGACGATCTTGAACCGTTCGGCACCGATTGGCATAAGGAGTTCCTTGAAACGGCGCCTGCGTTGATCGCCGTCTTCTCCCTCAGTTATGAAAAAGTCGGCGAGAACATTAAAAAGAATTACTATGTGAAAGAATCCGTCGGCATTGCGTGCGGTTTCCTGCTTGCTGCAATCGAATATGCTGGACTCGTTTCGCTGACGCATACACCAAGTCCGATGGAATTTCTTAGTAAAATTTTGCACCGTCCCGAAAATGAAAAGCCGTTTCTCCTTATTCCCATAGGTTATCCCGCCGAAGGAGTCACCGTGCCGAATATTGAACGGAAAACATTGGATGAGATCTGCATATGGCAATAAACGATTCAACGGATGTCGTCCTTCTCACCGAGTCCCGGTATCTCCATCCGGTACCGGCGAGTCCGTATATCAATAATATCTTTCTCGAAGATCGTCTGCTGCGTACAGAACTGGAGTCACGCTCGCTTACCGTCCGGCGTGTGGATTGGGCCGATCCACAATTTGATTGGTCATCGGCGAAAGCGGTGATATTTAGAACACCGTGGGATTATTTCGAAAATTTTCCGAAATTTTCCGGCTGGCTTGATCATGTAAAAACAAAAACACGATTAATAAATCCCATCGAGCTGATCCGCTGGAACATTGATAAGCATTATTTGAACGACCTCTCCGGAAAAGGGATCCGCATTCCTCCCACGCTGTTTATCGAACCGGGAAGCAAGGAAACTCTGGCGCATCTGCTTTCATCGGCAGGATGGGATGAAGCGGTGGTGAAACCTGCCATTGCGGGTGGAGCACGCCACACATACCGCATAACACGGCGGAACTGTGAAGAGCATGAGGAAATTTTTCAGGAACTCATCCGGTCTGAATCTATGCTGATTCAGCCATTTCTCCAAAACATTATCACCCAGGGGGAAGTCTCGCTCATGGTCATGAACGGCACCTTCACCCACTCTATAATAAAGCGTGCAATCCCGGGAGATTTTCGGGTTCAGGATGATTTCGGCGGCACTGTTCATCCCTACGACGCAAGCGACGAAGAGCGGCGATTTGCCGAACGTGTCGTCCGTGCGTGCGATCCGCTTCCGCTCTATGCCAGAGTCGACGTGATCAACGACGATTCAGGAACGCCGGTTGTCTCCGAACTTGAAATTATTGAACCGGAATTATGGTTTCGATTTCATCCGCCGGCAGCATCGAAACTCGCCGGAGCTGTTGCTGATTCTCTATAACGTCAGGCGAGGATCCGATGAATTCATCGGTTTCAATCACCGCGCTCTCAATATTATTTCTGCATAGCTTCCAAACTCTTTTTTTCGCATATTCATTCAACCCCGCTGATCCTTATCGCCAGATAGGAGATGAGGGGTTTTTCATTTAATGATTGATACAGGAGTATATAATGTTTATGACGATTGTTCTCGGAACGTTGATGATGACTGCAGCCGAAACACATACAAGGGACAACGCCCCTTTTCTCTCCGGAATTTCATCGGCGGAGACATTCGCTGCGGTGCAGGAGGCGCGGCTCGTCAAAGCCGGCGAAGCAATGAAGTCATTGCTGAATGTAAAAGGAAAACGGACAATCGAAAATACGCTGCAGCCGTACGACAGTATATTGATATACATTGATGCCGCCAGCAACCAATCCTCCCTGCTGGAAAATGTCCATCCGGAAGAATCGATGCGAACGACAGCCGAGCAGTTCAGCCAGAAAGTCTCGGCATTTGCATCGGAGCTCTCCCTGAATAGAAAAGTGTACGACGCATTCGCCTCCCTCGATCTTTCCCGAACGGACGCAAAAACGAAATATTACGTTGAACGGACACTGAGAGATTTCCGCCTTTCCGGTGTGGACAAAGATGAAGCCACACGGCAGAAGATCAAAGCGCTGCGGGATGAACTGGTGCTGATCGGTCAGGAATTTTCAAAAAATATCAGAGAAGATGTCCGCACAGTCACGGTTCGTGATGTGACCGAACTCGACGGGCTGCCGCAGGATTATATTGACCGTCATGCGCCGGATTCGAACGGTGTCATAACGCTTACCATCAATTATCCGGATGCCATTCCCGTATTGACCTACGCAAAAAATGACGCTCTGCGCAAACGGATGTACATGGAATTCAACAACCGCGCCTATCCAAACAACGAGCGCGTTTTGGCGCAGCTGATTGCAAAGAGACACGAGCTTGCGCAGCTGCTCGGTTTTCCGAATTGGGCGGCCTATATTACCGCCGATAAAATGGTAAAAAGCGAAAAGAACGCTTCCGAGTTCATCGAGAAAATAGCCGCAGCATCAAAACAAAAATCCGAAGCCGACTACCGCCAGCTGCTGGCACGAAAGCAAAAAGATGTTGCCGGAGCAACCGAAGTCAATCCGTGGGAAGCAGGATATTATTCGGAACTTGTTCGGAAGACCGACTTTGATTTCAATGCACAGCACGTGCGTCCGTACTTTCCGTATGAAAAAGTGAAGAATGGCATCCTCTCCGCCACAAGTTCGCTGTTCGGCGTAGAGTTCAGAAAAAACGGCGCCGCTCCTGTCTGGCATCCATCCGTTGAGTGTTATGAAATGTTCGAAAACGGAACGCTGACCGGCCGGTTTTATCTGGACATGCATCCGAGAAAAGATAAATACAATCACGCCGCACAGTTCGGCGTCCGCAACGGCATTTCAGGAACTCAGATTCCCGAAGCTGCGTTGATCTGTAATTTTCCGGGCGGCGACGCAAACGATCCGGGACTGATGGAACACAGGGATGTGGAAACGTTCTTCCATGAGTTTGGACATCTGCTGCATACGCTGTTCGCCGGCCGCCAGCCCTGGATCGGAATTTCCGGCATCACCACCGAATGGGATTTTGTCGAAGCGCCTTCGCAATTGCTTGAAGAGTGGGCGTGGGACACATCCGTGCTGCAGACATTCGCACGGCATCACCAAACCGGAGAACCGATTCCCGCATCTCTCGTACAGCAGATGCGCAATGCCAATGAATTCGGCAAAGGATTGAAACTGCGCCAGCAAATGTTTTATGCAAAGCTTTCGCTCTCCTGCTACGACCGTGATCCGAAACTGGTGAACGCCGACGAACTGACGAAGGAACTGCGGCAGCGGTACACACCGTATAAACATGTCGAAGGAACGCATTTCCAGACAGCATTCGGGCATTTGGAAGGATATTCCGCCATCTACTATACCTATATGTGGTCGCTGGTTATCGCCAAAGATCTGTTTACACAGTTCGACCGCAGCAACATGATGGCGCAGGGTGCCGCAAAAAAATACCGCGAGATGATTCTGGCTCCCGGAGGTTCGCGGCCTGCCGCAGAAATGGTTCGGTCGTTCCTCGGCCGTGAATTTAATTTCGACGGCTGGAAACAATGGCTCGAACAATAGCCGTCCAGAACCGGAGTGTTTATTTTTCATCAATGGCGCAGCACCTGCGCCGTTGAATTTTTCATTGTCCGTACTTCTCCGTATTTTTTACGAACGATGTTCCCCGGACAACCCACATCGACAGCAGATGTATCATGAACGAACTTATTCTTGCAAGCATCACCGGCATTGACAAACCCGGACTCACAAGCAAAATTACCAATCTCCTCTCCCGGTACGATATCCGCATTCTTGATATCGGTCAGGCAGTGATTCACAATCAGCTTTCGCTCGGCTTGCTGCTGGATGTCCCGTCGAAATCCGCTTCATACGAAATGATCAAGGAAGTGTTTCTCAAAGCGCAGATTCTCGGATTGACAATTCGCTTCACTCCGATCACCGAAGAGGAATATGCTTCGTGGGTCAACGAACAGGCAAAAAGCCGCTATATAGTCACGCTGCTCGGCCGCACCATCACCGCTCAGCATATCGCAAAAGTGTCGGGAGTGATCGAACATCACAGACTGAACATCGATATTATCGAACGTCTTTCGGGACGCGCGTCGCTGATGCAAAACAACGGCGATCTGCGCGCCTGTGTCGAGTTTTCCGTCAGCGGCGAGCTGGAGGATTCCCTCGGACTTCGCGCCGCATTCATGGCAATCACACACGAATTTGATGTTGATATTGCTTTTCAAGCCGAATCGATGTTCCGCCGGAACCGTCGCCTTGTCGTATTCGACATGGATTCGACGCTGCTGAAAATTGAAGTGATCGACGAACTTGCAACTGCGCACGGTGTCGGCGAGGACGTAGCCGCAATCACTGAATCCGCCATGCGGGGCGAGCTTGACTTCCGCAACAGCTTTACGAAGCGATTGTCGATGCTTCGCGGACTGGAAGAATCAAAAGTGAAGGCCATCGGCGATGCGTTGCCGCTCACAGACGGTGCCGAACGGCTGATATCAACGTTGAAACGATTGGGTTATAAGACGGCAATCGTTTCCGGAGGATTCGACTATTTTGGAAATCTGCTGAAAACGAAGCTCGGCATTGACTACGTGTACGCCAATCATCTCGAAATTGAAAACGGTGTCGTGACGGGAAAAGTCAAAGGCGACATCGTAGACGGAAAGAGAAAAGCGGAGATTCTGAAAGAAATTGCAGAAAAGGAACATCTCTCCCTCGAACAGGTCATCGCCGTCGGAGACGGTGCCAACGATCTTCCGATGCTCAATCTTGCAGGACTCGGAATCGCCTTTAACGCAAAACCAATCGTCCGGCAGACGGCCAAACAGGCAATCTCAACGCTCGGACTGGAC
Source organism: uncultured Chitinophagaceae bacterium (assembly GCA_964596155.1). Classification (GTDB taxonomy): domain Bacteria; phylum Bacteroidota; class Ignavibacteria; order UBA10030; family UBA8401; genus UBA8401. The sequence continues at coordinate 21,969 of CAZQSI010000006.1, read as the reverse complement.
GGAATTTTGTATCTGATCGGCGTACGAGACAGAGAGATATCGTAACAGAGCGTTGCTCCGATCGCAGCGACAAACGATTCAACGGTACCAACGGAGAACATTGTCATGAACATTGTCATCCTCGACGGTTATACACTCAATCCCGGCGATCTGAGCTGGGAATCGCTCCGGTCGCTCGGTGAATGTACAATTCATGACCGCACCGCACTGAATGATATTGTCGCCCGTGCCCGGAATTCAGACATCATTCTGACCAACAAAGTACCGCTCACACGGGAAATACTCGCGCAGCTTCCGGCATTGAAGTATATTTGTGTTCTGGCGACAGGTTATAATGTCGTCGACATTCGCGCAGCCAAAGAGCGCGGCATTCTTGTTTCAAATATTCCTGCATACAGCACTCATTCGGTTGCCCAGCTGGTGTTTGCACTTCTGCTGGAACTGACACACCGAACCGGCGACCATTCGAACGCTGTCCGTCAGGGACGCTGGAGCAGTAATCCGGATTTTTCTTTCTGGGATGTTCCGCTGATCGAACTGAAAGGAAAAACCTTCGGCATCGTCGGATTCGGAAACATCGGTAAAGCCGTTGCAGCCATTGCCTCCTCGTTTGAAATGAAGGTGATGATCTCAACCCGTTCCCGTCACTCCTCAGCAGAATCAAAATTTGAATTTACCGATACGGAATCGATCTTTCGTCAGTCGGATGTTGTTTCACTCCATTGCGCACTCACCGATGAAACGTACCGATTGGTCAACACCGCGCGTCTCTCCGCTATGAAACAATCAGCGTATCTCTTGAATACTGGCCGGGGGGATCTCGTGGACGAACGAGCGCTTGCAGACGCACTCAACCGCGGTGCCATTGCGGGCGCAGGACTCGACGTACTCTCTTCGGAACCTCCGTCGAAAGAGAATCCGTTATTGACGGCGAAGAATTGCATCATCACTCCTCATATTGCGTGGGCAACGCTGGCGTCTCGGCAGCGGCTTATGGATACCGCTGTCAGCAATGTCCGCGCATTCATCAACAAGCGTCCAATTAATGTGGTTTCCTAATCTAAGGAATCGTATGAAAACATTGCTGATCAGTTTCTGTGTGACAACGGTGATTGCCTTCGGACAAAATCCGGACGGGAAATTTGCATCACTGCACCTTACGCCGTCATGGGCGTGGGGATCAACCGATTATTCGCGGACAACATCCCTCTGGTTTCCACCTACACAGGCAAGTCCCGAACAATCATTTCCGGTGTACGACGCCGGACAAATAAAATATCCGATCGCATTCGGATTTCATTCCTCAATCAAAATACCGGCGGCGTCATATCTTACCGTCAGTCTCGGATATTCGTTCGATCAGCGATTCGAAGAATTCAATAAAAGCGAAAACGAATCCAAATATTATGCGCAATATTGGAAAATGAACGGATCGATGCATGCGATGAACATTACCGTGAGTGTGTACAATCTCTTTTCCGTTTATCAGGGAGAGTAACCGATGCACCGTTCACCTTTGCTCGATGCATTGAAACGATATGTGCCGTCGGACGCTCATGAGAGCGAGATGCGGTCGCGTATGATCCGTTTCGTCACAGACCATTCCAATTGCTTTGACCGTGAATTGCTTTCCGGACATATCACGGCCTCCGCGCTGATTGTGAACGCCGATCGTACGAAAACCTTGTTAACGCATCATGGGAAATTGGACCGGTGGCTTCAGCTCGGCGGTCATGCGGATGGCGATCCCGATCCGCTGAATGTCGCAATGCGGGAAGCCCGCGAGGAATCAGGGCTCGCCGACATCACCGCCGTGTCGGAGGAAATTTTCGACCTGGACATTCATCCGATTCCCCGCCGGCACGACGTGCCGGAGCATTTTCATTATGACATCCGTTTCCTGTTTGAAGCGGATGAAGCGCAGCCGTTGACGATCACTCCGGAATCTCTCCATCTGGCCTGGATTCCGCTGGATAAGATAGAACAATATACTGCGGAAGAATCCATGCTGCGGATGATCCGAAAGCTTCGCGCACGACAATGAACAACAATAAAAAAATCTTTTTGCTTCTTTTTGTCATCGTCCTTCTTCCGGCGCTCTTTTATTCGGCCTATGAAATTTCCGCGCTGAACGAGACGGAAACGATGATCGCGCAGTTGTACGACCGTCAGCTTGATGCGATTCTCTTTTCCATTAATCAGCATATCCTCGATGTCGCATCAAGCTGGGCAACGTCCGCGGAAAATGCGCTTCCGACGAAGAAGTTCGATCGCATTCTCTCATCGAATCCATCCGTCCGTTCCATCATTATCAGCGATACCTCGTTTCGCACTATGACAGTCTATCCCACGGATCACAAAGAGAATCTTTCGGCGTTAAAAGGAAAAAAGGAATTGGCGGAGAGGCTCCGTCGTTACAGGGATCTTGACTATCGTAAATTGGAGCCGGTAATCGATTCCGATTCAACATTGATGATGCTGTTTGCTCCTGCTTCGGATTCCAGGACGATCATTGCGTTGATGATAAACAACGACCGGCTGATTGCCGATGTTATCGGAAAAAAGTTGACAGACATCGCACGGAATGATTTTATTCTATCGGTGCGTCGGGTCTCCACCGGCGAAACGGTTTTTTCCACGATGCCGTCGGCGGAGATCATCGAATCCCAGCAGCGGGCATTATGGATCTTCCCCGATTTCGTGGTCAACATTCGGCTCCGCGGTATCACAGTGCAGGACGCTGCGAATAAGCGGTTCTATACAAACATTCTGTTGATCCTTCTCTTGGATGTTGTGCTCCTCGCCGGTGCACTGTTTGTGTACCGGCTTATCAAGCGCGAAATGGAACTTGTAGCGCTGAAATCCGATTTCGTATCAAATGTCTCCCACGAATTACGTACGCCCCTCGCGCTGATACGCATGTTTGCCGAAACGCTCGAAATGAAACGGGTGCCGACGGAAAAGAAAAAACAGGAATATTACGGTATCATCCTCCGGGAGACGGAACGTCTCACCCGTTTGATCAACAATATTCTTAATTTTTCAAGGATGGAATCCAATTCACGCCGGTATACATTTTCTCCGGTGGAGATAAACAAGGTGATTGATTCCGTTCTCACCATCTATTCTTATCAGTTCGAACAATCGCAATGTACGCTCCTGTGGAAACCGGCAGCGGAACTGCCTCTTGTCTCTGCAGACGAGGAAGCCGTGGCGGAAGCGCTGCACAATTTGATCGACAATGCATTGAAGTACGGAGGAGAAGAAAAATTCATCCGCATCGAAACGAAACGGACCGGAACTGGAGTGCGCATTGAGATTGAAGATCACGGCATCGGAATTCCACAGTCACATCAGGGAAAAATTTTTGATAAATTTTACCGTGTATCCCACGGTTTGGTCCACACCGCAAAAGGAAGCGGTCTGGGACTTGCGATTGTTCATCACATCATTCAATCGCACGGCGGATCGATTTCCGTTTCCAGTGAACCGGGAAAAGGAAGCACGTTTATCATCGAATTACCGACACAACAATCAGGCTGACATATGGCACAAATTCTCATTATTGAAGATGAACCGGAAATGCAGCGCGGACTCCGCGACAATCTTGAATTCGAAGGATATTCCGTTCTCGTCATCGGCGATGGCGCAAAAGGACTGGAAACGATCAGAAATAAAAAGTTCGATCTGATTCTGCTCGACGTAATGCTTCCGGGAATGTCCGGATTCGACATCTGCAAAGCCGCCCGCAAAGAGGGGGTCTCAACGCCGATCATCATGCTGACGGCAAAAGGTGAGGAAGTGGATAAAGTGCTCGGACTCGAATTCGGCGCGGATGATTATATCACCAAACCGTTCAGTCTTCGCGAGTTGTTGGCGCGGGTTAAAGCGGTGCTGCGCCGGACCCCCTCCGGATCCGCCTCCACCGTTACAAAAATTTCCATCGGATTGCTGGATGCCGATCTTGAGCGGTACACCGCACTGAAAAAAGGAAAGCCGGTCTCTATGACCTCAAAAGAGTTTGAGATTCTCCGGTATCTCTGGAAGCACCAGCAGCAGGTCATCAGCCGTGACGATCTGCTGAAAAATGTCTGGGGGTATGACGACACTATAACGTCGCGCACCGTGGATAATTTTATTCTCAAACTGAGAAAACAGATTGAAAAAGATCCTTCATCGCCCAAACATATCGTCACCAT
>CAZQSI010000006.1:3560-17670 GCA_964596155.1 uncultured Chitinophagaceae bacterium | reverse complement strand
TCGTATCGGCTCAAACGGCTTCCTCGCAGCAATTCATTGACCTGCGGGGCACCTGGAAATTTGAAATCGGCGACAATGAAAAATATGCCGATCCGTCATTGAACGACCGCTCCTGGAGCGACATCTTCGTTCCGGCAGATTGGGAAAATGAAGGTTTTCCCGGTTATGACGGATATGCATGGTACAGAAAGCATTTTACGCTTTCAGCTTCAGTCGAAAATAACACCGTCCTCCTCTCGCTGGGTTTTGTCGATGATGTGTGCGCCGTCTATGTGAACGGTCATATCGTCGGAGAAAGCGGACGGTTCCCTCCCCGATTCGAGACGGCATACAATCAGGAGCTGAAATTCACCATTCCGAAGAAATATTTAAATCTCAAATCCGATAACGTCATCGCTGTGCGGGTATACGATGACCGCCTGAACGGCGGAATTGTCAGCGGAAAGATCGGTTTGTTTATTGCCGAGAATACAATGAATCTCGTCGTCGCATTTCCCGATCTGTGGAAATTTAATGCCGGCGATTCCCGTGGGTGGAGCGATCCGTCGTTTGACGACAGCCGATGGAAGGAATTGATCGTACCCGCGCTGTGGGATTTTCAGGGTTACCGCGATTATGACGGCTTTGGTTGGTACCGTGTGACGTTTGATCTTCCCGCGTCGATGCCTGCCGGTGACCTGGTGTTGATGCTCGGCAGAATCGACGACATTGACGAAGCGTATCTGAACGGCGAGCTGATCGGCAGCACCGGCAGAATACGGGAGGATGGTTCTGTCGCACGCATTCGCGAAGAGTACCGCGAGATGCGGGCATACGACATACCGCGTTCCGCATTAAAACCCGGAAGAAAAAATCTTCTGGCTGTCCGGGTGTACGATAATTTTCAGCTCGGCGGCATCTATGAAGGTCCTGTCGGAATCGTAACAAAAAGCGAATCGAGAAAATGGTTTCGCAATAATGACGGCCGCTGGAAATGGGATCTCTCTCCAATAGACCGGCTGATCGAACAACTGTTCAATAACAAATAAGGTACGCATATGAAAAATTATATTGTCACTCTTCTGCTTGTTCTCTTTATTTTTCCAACCGTATGGGCGCAGCCGGACTTAGCGTCAGTTCCGTCGAAAAGCCGCCGGATTGATTTTGCCATGCGGAATATGATGTTAGGACTCCGCACGGGCAACGACGGCGTCATTGAATCGGTGTTAATGTTGACTGCACGGTTGAGAACCGAAAATCCGGCGGTAGATATATCCGAACTGCATGAGTTGATAGACAGCATAGCGGTGTCACATTCTTCGCCGTCCGTCCGGTATAAGGCGTTTATTGTCTCTCATATCATCGAAGATCCGTCCTGGTTTATGTTGAGTGACTTTTTTTCGACGGGAGATGCGAATCTTTTTTACCGATCCGCTTCCGAGCAACTGCAGAATAAAATGATCGGGATGAACATTCCGTAGTCCGGCCGGACCTTCCGGGAGAGTTAAGCAAGAAACGAGTGTCGTCTTCCTCGGCGGATTCATCCTGAATCTTTTTTTTGTATCTTCCATCATGACACCATCAAAAGCGCCGAAAGCGTGGGTCGTTTCAGCGGACATGGGATACGGACACCAGCGCGCCGTGTTTCCGCTGAAGGATATCGCCGAGGGCGAATTAATCACGGTCGGAAAGAACGACAACTCCACGGAAAAAGAAAAAAAACAGTGGACGCGGCTGCTGAATGCCTACGAGACGTTCTCCCGCGCACGGAGTATTCCGATCATCGGCAAGCCGATTTTTTCGATGCTTGATACGTTGATGCATATTCCTTCCTTTTATCCGATCAGAAATCTTTCCCACAGCACGTATCAAGTGGATCTGCTTGAGAAAAATATCAGTAACGGAATTTGTACCGGCATGCTGAAGACCATTTCCGCCCGTCAGCTTCCGCTGGTCACATCCTTTTATGCACCTGCCATTGCCGCCGATTTAAAGGGACATGAGCCGATCTATTGCATTATCTGCGATGCCGATATCAACCGGGTCTGGGTGGCAAAACAGCCGTGGGACAGCCGAATCAATTATTTTGCACCGTGCGGCAAAGCGGCACAGCGACTGAAAACGTACGGCGTGCCGGAAGAAAGAATCTTTCTCACCGGTTTTCCCCTTCCTCCCGACCTGCTCGGAAAAAATCTTTCACTTTTAAAACACGATCTGGGACAACGGCTTCATTACCTTGATCCGCTGAATCGATTCTGGATTCTGCACAAAAAAAATGTCGAACATTTTCTCGGTAAGAAAAACTGCATCGCCCAGCGGAACAGAACATTGACAATCACCTACGCGGTCGGAGGAGCGGGAGCCCAAAAGGAAATCGGAGCAAGCATTGTGCACAGTTTACGAAACCGCCTGCTTAACGGTGACATTACCATAAATCTTGTGGCCGGCATCAGACCGGAGGTCCGGAGTTTTTTCGAATCCGTCAAACAAGAATATCCGACCAACAATATCAGGATTATTGCGGGTGATACGTTGCATGATTATTTTCAACGCTTTAATGCCGCGATGCGAACAACCGATATACTTTGGACGAAGCCGAGCGAATTGTCGTTTTATGCAGGACTCGGAATTCCGATCATCATGTCGCCGACGATCGGATCGCAGGAAAAATTCAACAGACAGTGGCTCTCCGAAATTCATGCCGGAATGAAGCAGGAGCATCCGGAGTTTACGGAGCAGTGGCTGTATGATCTGCTGAACAACGGGACGATCGCCGATATGGCATGGTCCGGCTTTCTGAAAGCGCGGAAACTCGGAACCGAAAAAATTCATGAAATACTGCAAACGGGAACGATGGTCCGAAGCAACTCGCCGCTGGAACGGTGACGATCGATTGCTGCGGAACATTTTCGGTCCGGACAATGTGATCCGGCAGCATCATTAGAAAATATGAGTGCTCAAAAAGAAACATATTTGTTTTTCTATTTACGCACCGGAGGCGGTCATCTTGCTCCCGCACGTTCCGTTTCACGGTTTATTACGGAACAGTATGGCGGCAGAATTGACGTCCGGCTGATCGACGGCCTCGCCGAGGCAAAATCCTTCGCACGGTATGTTATTGAGGATGGATACCGGCTGCTGCAGGCAAAGGCTAAATGGTATTATGAATTTTTATACGCCACAAATAAATTTCCGCCGATCGGCTATTTCAACGTGGCAATGGCAAATCTTTTTATTAAACCGTACATCAGAAAATCGATTGTTGCGCAGCGTCCCGCCGCAATAGTCATCTTTCATTTTTTTCTCATCACACCGGTCTATCAGGTTCTGAAGGAACTGGGATGGAATATTCCTGTCACAACGGTGATTACGGATCCGTTCACGGCACATCCGCTCTGGTTTCAGAAGGAGGCTCAGCGGTTTATCGTCTTCAGCGAGCGTCTTCGCACCCATTGTCTGAAACGGGGTTTTTCGGAGCAATCCGTCTCGCTCTTTCCGTTTATTATCGATGAAAAATATTCGAATGCCCTTCCTACCGAGCGACTCGCCGGCGTCCGTGCTGCGTATGGATTGAAAGAAACAAAGAACACTGTGCTTATCATTGGAGGCGGGGACGGCATTCCGCACGGAGAACGAATCCTGAAGCATCTGCTTCATGCAGAGTTGCCGGTACAGATTGTGATCGTCTGCGGCAAGAACAAGGAACTGCTCGCTGCTGCAACTTCGCTTCAGCAAAGATTTCCCCGGCTGATGGTGTTCGGATTTGTTGATTTTGTTTATGAGCTGTTGAATCTCTCCGACATTGTGATTACAAAATGCGGCGCTTCCACAATCATGGAAGTTCTGATGCTGAAAAAGATTCCGGTCATCATCGATTATCTTTGGGAACAGGAACTGGGCAACATGGAATTTGTCCGGGACAATCGGCTGGGAATTTTTGAAAGAAATATTGCAAAACTGCCGGAAATTATCCGGCGGTTGATTTCAAATGACGGAACGTATGATACGTTTCGCTCGAATATCGAACGGCAGCAATTACGGAACGGAACGGCGGAGGTCGGAAATTTTATTATTCAATCAACGGAACAACACCAATATCATTCATCAACGGACACTTCCGAGCGGACATCATCATGAACATCATCGAAAAAAATCTCTACCAGCAAATCCATCCTGCCCGGCTCGTCACCGACTGGACGACCGGCCTCTTTGCCTGTTATTGGCTCTGGCAGCATGAATTGGTGACGGCGATCGTGATCGCCTTCCTCCCTTCTCTCATCGTTTCGCTTATCGTCGTTCGTTTTGTCGATCTGGAAAAGACAAAAAATTCCCCTTTTGGAAGATATTTCAAACGAACATACAGCAAATCGCTCGATCTGGTCCGCCTCGCCGGATTTATCGTGATGGGAGTCGGTTCGTGGTATCACTCCATACCGGCTGCGGCGATCGGATGTGCAGTGATTATCATCACCTGGACGTACGGATTATTGTCCGGTAAATAACTATATTTCTCCATGTCTGTCTTCAGTGAAATAACCGAAAACATCAGAGTCTCCGTTCGTCCTCTCTATCTCGAAGGCGAATCAAGCGTTCTGTCGCGGAAATTCGTCTTCGCCTATTTCATCACCATCGAAAATCTCGGCACCGATACCGTGCAATTGATGCGGCGGCACTGGTTCATCACGCATGATACCGGAAAAGTAGAGGAAGTTGAAGGTGAGGGAGTGATCGGAAAACAGCCGGTGATCGAACCGGGACGGGCGCATCAGTATAACAGTTTTTGCATTCTTGAATCCCTCGAGGGATTCATGGAGGGAACATATCTGATGAAACGGCAGAATAACGAAACATTTTCCATCAATATCCCCCGCTTCATCCTGCGGGCCATGGCAAACTGAGCAAATCGCCTGTTTGTTTCAGATGTGCAACTATCCGTTTATACAGATTGTCATCTTGACCATATCATACCACGTAATCATTCCAACATTATGAAAACAATCCTTCGCAACATTGTTGTTGTCGGTATTATGGCGCTGATTCAGTCGTGCGGTTCTTCTCAGCAGGTAACCGGAGAACAATCGGTAGATGCGATCATGTCCGAATTTACGCTTCCGAACAATCCCGGTGCAACCGTGCTCGTGATGAGGAACGACAGTGTGATTTTTTCGAAAGCCTACGGCCTTGCGTCGGTTCGGGATTCGGTGCCCGTAACCGTACGCACGAACTTCCGGCTCGCTTCTATCACGAAACAATTCACCGCCATGAGCATCCTGATTCTGCAAAAGAACGGAAGTCTGTCGCTTGACGATAAAATTCTAAAATTTTTTCCCGATTTTCCTTTGTACGGAAAAGATATCACCGTCCGTCATTTGCTTTCACACACATCGGGATTGGTGGATTATGAATCGCTGATTCCGGATTCCCAGACCGTTCAGGTGCTCGACGCGGATTGTCTTCAATTAATGCATCGCGTCGATTCGCTCTATTTTGCTCCCGGTTCACGGTATCAATACAGCAATACGGGATATGCGCTTCTTGCATTGATCGTCGAGAAAGTTTCCGGGCAACGTTTTGCCGATTTTCTCAAAAAGAATATTTTTGACATCGTCGGCATGCCGACAAGTGTCGCGTTCGAAAACGGAATTTCCTCCGTTCAGCATCGCGCATACGGTCATTCGTTTGTCAACGGAGCATGGATTGAAACCGATCAAAGCAACACCAGTGCGGTACTTGGGGACGGCGGCATCTATTCCAACGTCGTCGAACTTTCCAAATGGATTTCCACTCTCTGGAAATATTCGCTCATCTCTGAAGAGATGCAGCTCCTTGCCTGGGCTGATGCCGTGCTGAACGACGGCTCCGCAGTCGACTACGGTCTGGGATGGCACAAAGAAGTGTTCCGGGGAATCCGTCATCCGCATCACGGCGGGAGTACGCGGGGATTCAGAAATCATATGCTTCTCTTCCCGGAAACAAAAAGCATGGTGGTGATTTTGTCCAACAGAAATCAGGGTGAGCCGATCGGCATTGCAAAGAAAATTGCCGATCTGTTTCTGCCTCTCGATTGATTCGTTTTCACACTTTTTCAACGTGCATAAAGATGTATATACTGCTCTATGACGGCCTGTGCGGTTTCTGCAATTCCACCGTTCTGTTGATTCTCAACCATGATTCAAACAACAGCATGCGGTTTGCGGCATTGCAAAGTGATTTCGCGCAGTCAGTCTTGAACCGATATCCGCATCTCCGCCGTGTCGATTCGCTGATTCTGATCGAATCCATAGACACACCGGACGAAAAAATCCACATTCGTTCTTCCGGTGCTTTGATGGTGGCGTCATATCTTGGCGGATTTTGGAATATTTTCCGTATTGCATGGATCATCCCTCGTCCGGTAAGGGATTGGATCTACGACAGATTCGCACAGCATCGGTACCGCCTTTTCGGAACGTATGATACCTGCCCGATTCCTCCCCCGGAAGTCCGGTCCCGTTTTATCCAATAAACGGAACGGATGATAGTGAAGCCGCTGAAGATTTTTTCCCGATTCATAAACAATTCGATAAAGTTTTTCTTATCTTGGCGGGTAATGAGAACAGTATGCTCTCTTCTCCTCGTTTGTTTTCTTTATCCAACGTTGCATGCGCAATCCGCCGGCACATCGGAACAGAGTGCCGTTGAAATTCTTTCGATCGTGAACAGACAAATCAACGGATGGAATGAAGGGAACATTGAGGCATTTATGGACGGCTATCGGCGTTCCGACTCGCTGCGATTTGCCTCCGGAGGAGAGGTGACGTACGGTTGGCAGACAATGCTGCGCCGCTACCGGAACAACTATCCAACAAAGGAATTAATGGGAACATTATCTTTTTCCGACGTCTCCGTTGATGTCATCGCGGACGATGCGGCCGTTGTCTTCGGCCGTTGGAAGCTGGTCCGTTCTCAAGATTCACCGGAAGGATTGTTTACGCTGCTCTTTAAAAAGGAGAGCGAAACGTGGCGCATCGTTCATGATCACACATCATCGGGAAATTGACCGCACCCATGGACGTCATCATTTATTCATTCTTTATTGTCACCGGCATCGCAGGATTGTCGTACATCACCATCCGAAAGCGGTATGCCCGTCTTCTTGAAGAGGAACAGGACAAGTCGTATATGCTGCGGAACAACGAGATTCAACTCCTGTCCGAAAAACAGCGTCTGGATTCCGCTCTGAGGGAAAAAGAGCGCCAGATTGCGGAGATCAAATCATCAATTTCCTCCGAAGAATCCAGAACCGTCTCCCTCGGCAGCGAATTGCTGGAAAAGGATAAACAGATACAATCATTGACCGCTCAACTGCAGCATGAAGCGTCGCAGCGCAACGCTATTGAACGGGAACGGGAGGAAATCGAACGGCAGCTGTCGGAGTTCATTTCAAAAATTTCCGCAGAAGAATCCAAATCATCGACGCTCTCCGTCGACGTGACGCAAAAAGAAGAGACGATCCGTTCACTTTCCGACGAAGTGCAGCGGCAAAAAGATGAGCGGGAAGCACTCGCCGCAAAACTGGAGGAACAAGAACGGCAGGCCGAACATCTAGCGTCTCAGATTTCCGAGGCGGAATCACAGCGGGACCGGATGACCGGTGAATTTATGACCAAGGAGCAGCAGCTTCAATCCGATATCGATCGTCAAACCGCGGAAATACAACAGTTGCAGGAGCAGCTTCGCTCTTCAGCCGTTCAGCGGACCGAAGCCGAAACACTCCTTCAGCAGAATGTGCATGATCTGCAGTCGCGGATCGACCAACTGCAAAAGGAACTGGCCGAAGTCCGCAGTGCTGAGGAATCCGTTCATGGTTCGCGCGATTCCCTGCTCGAAGAATTTCATACAAAAGAACAGGAATGGCGGCGTCAGCTCGCCGAAGCGGAACAATCCATCCAAAAGAAAACGGACGATCTCCGAAGGACATCGGAAGAATTAACGGAACAGAGAGCAAAACGTGAAACGGCGGAGCATGCACTTGATGAATTGCAGCGCCGGTTCAATGAGATGACTGCCGACCATGAAAGAAAATTTCAGGAGCAGGAGGCAGCAGCCGCCGCTCTTCGAACACATCTTGAGGCAAAAACAAACGATCTGACCGCCGCGGAACAAAGCATTCACAACATGCTTCGTCTTATACCCGTTCCGGTCGTGGTGGTGAATGAACGGGGAATCTGCGAATATTGCAATGCGCCGCTGGAAGAACTCGTCGGATACGGAATGAACGAATTGAGCGGCAATCATTTCGCCCGACTGTTTCCGGAAGATGAGCGTCCGTTCTATACCGAACAATGGGAAAACATCGAGAACCGGACCGAGCAGTTCAGAGGCGACACTCCTATCGTGGCGGCCACAAACGATCCCATCTCCGCTTCGGTCAATTTTGTGGAAATAGCGGTAAACAGCGAAACAAAAAAATATGTCGGATTCATTCTTGACCGGACGACGGAAAAGGATTCTCAGAAACATTTTCAGGCGGCGAAGGAACGTGAACAGGAACTGCTCGATCTGAAATCCAGATTCATCGGCATGGTGAGCAATCAGCTTCGGACCTCTCTCGTCACAATTGCAACCAACGCCGAGCTGCTGGAACGGTTTGTGGACCGGTGGAGCGATGAGCGTCGGTATCATTCGTTCATGAGAATCAACGAATCGATCCGTCAGATGATCGACCTCGTCCGCGACGTTACATTCACCACACGCGCAACGACGGAATCGTACACACTCTCGCTGTCGGAGGTCAATCTCGAAACATTGCTGCAGGAAACCGCCACCGATGTGATGAACGATCTCGAATCACATCATCACTTTATCCTGTCCGAGCAGGGAAATATTTCTTCCGTCACACTGGATGAGCAGTTGATCAGAACCATCATGGCCCAGTTGTTTTCCAACGCCTTTAAATATTCCCGCGACAAAACCGATGTGCGGGTGCATGTTGACCATAGTGCATCGTCGTGCGTTATCACGATCACCGATCAGGGGATCGGAATTCCCGCAGCAGAGCAAAAGTATCTTTTCTCGACATTCTTCCGTGCGTCGAATGTCAGCAATATCTACGGCACCGGTCTCGGTTTGACAATCGTTCAGCAATGCGTGCAGCGGCACGGAGGTTTCATTGCAATTGAAAGCACGCTGAACAAAGGAACGAAAGTAATGATCTCGATTCCGGTTCCCGCCGCTTCATAACGATTTCTTCACGGTTGACAGGATCATGCCATGCTTCACGGACTGGACGAACAGCACTTTCCTCCGTTCGAGGGTTTCCCCCGGGAGAGTGTTGCATTTCTAAAAAAGCTGAAACGAAATAATAACCGGGATTGGTTTAACAGTCACAAGGTCGAATACGAGGAATTCATCAAATTCCCGATGCAATGTTTTATCGCAGCCATGCAGCCGCTCTTTGCGGATTTTGCTCCTGAGTTTGACGTTCATCCGAAACGCTCCATGTTCCGCATCTACAGAGACACGCGCTTCAGCAGCGATAAAACTCCCTACAAAACCCATATGGCGGCGCATTTCGTCCTTCGCGGAAAGCCGAAAGGATTCGAGGGTTCCGGCTATTATCTGCATATTGCGCCGGGCGAAGTATTTCTGGGAGGAGGCATTTATATGCCGGATAATGATCAGCTGAAAAAGATCAGAAAAGCCATTGCCGGACGTTCGAAAGAATTTCTGGCCGTCATCAACACACCGTCGTTTAAAAAAACATTTCCGGCGATCAGCGGAACTGCCCTGACGCGCCCTCCTAAGGGATTTGATCCCGATCATCCGATGATTGAATGGCTGAAGATGAAACAGTTTTTTACCGGCCTCGATATGAAGGAAGAAGTGTGCTACAAAAAAAATTTCCCTGTTGTTATTGCAAAGCATTGCAAAGAGCTCTCCCCGCTCGTCAATTTCATGAATGAAGCAATGGGATTTTAATTCATCAGCGGGGTGTAGTCATCTTGACCTGTTGTTCTTCGGTTGATCATGCGATATATTCTTTTCAATAAGCCGTACGCCGTTCTCTCTCAGTTCACTCCACAGCCCGGAAAACAGACGCTCGCCGATTTTCTTTCTCTTCCTAACGATATCTATCCGGCCGGACGACTCGACTTTGACAGCGAAGGATTGCTGCTCTTGACGAATGACAATGCCGTCAAGCATGCCCTTACCGATCCCGAAGCCGGACATTCCAAAACATATCTTGCGCAAGTCGAACGGATTCCTGATGCAGCCGCACTGAAAAAACTGCAAACCGGCATAACCATTGAAGGAAAAAAAACTAGACCGGCGGACGTTCATCTGCTCACGGAGGAACCGGATCTTCCCGAACGTCCCGTCCCGATCCGATTTCGGAAAAATGTTCCAACATCGTGGCTGAGCATTGTGCTGCGGGAAGGGAGAAACAGGCAGGTAAGAAAAATGACGGCAGCCGTCGGACATCCGACGCTTCGTCTGATCAGAATTCGGATCGGCTCTATCGGCATCGGAAATCTTCTTCCGGGAGAATGGAAAGAACTCTCGCCGACGGATATTGTTGCTATGATGAGGAAAAAATAATTTTCGCCTTACCGCCCTCTTGACAATCTTCAACACTCTCAATGTATACTACTCATTCACTTCTGCGAAAGCGTACATCTTAATAAAATAATTTTGCATCAAAAGAAACTTTTTGATGTTCGCTTCGTTTGTACAGGCACCCACCGAGCAGAACAATTCCCTTACAATATTCAAGGAGGCGTTATGAAAAAGCTGCAGATGCTCTGTGCGGTATTCCTCGGTGTTTCCTTTCTCACTGCTTCAACTCCGGACACCCGTTCCGCAAAGGGTGTTGACTGGGAAAAAGCGGAACAGCACTACATCGCAAATCTTAAATCTGATAATTCCGGCGTCGTCTCCAGCGCGGCAGGATTTGTACGGAAATATGGAATGACCGGAGCCGTTGATGAATTGATATCGTTGCTGAAGAGCGACAATGCCGACCATGTTAAAATGTCTTCTGCATTATCATTGATTCGCATCGGAGGCGTTGAAGGAAGAGAAGCGATTGAAGAAGCCGTCAGCGGTGAAGAAAGCGAACTTGTGGTGGAGTTCTATAAATCGTTGCTGCATGCATCATCAACCGTTGAGCGGTAATATCGTGCCGATGAGCCGTTTTTTTTCACTGTTTTTCCATGGTTTTGGACAGAAACGCATCGCCGGCTTTTAACCGGTACTCAATCGTGCCGGCCGGAAGATTTCCCGTGTCGACGGCAATCACATGAATTCCCGGATCTCTCCACTCATGGACGATCACCGTCTCCCGGTCGGCTGAGCGGTGCTGCAAAGACAACGTCATCAGCAGACGTGTCGGCAGGTTGACGGAAATATATGTGCGTCCGTTTGCCGGATTCGGTGAGTTTTGTGAAAGAGAAACGGTCGTCCCCGGTTGTTCGTATCTGCTGAGGATTGTTTTTGTTTCTGCGGGAGCGCTTTTCACGCTCCGGCTTTCATTTCCCGATCGGTCCACAGCTGTCACCATATAAAACCACTCCTTCCCGCCTTGATCTTCGTCCACAAACGAAAATTCGGTACCGGGTAGAATTGCAAGTATGCGATCTGCACGCTGAGTATCAATCTCTTTCTCAGGAGAGCGGTAGATAACAAATTGATGAGGTTGCTCATTGTCCGCTGCCGAATCAGGCGCCCTCCAGCGAATCATCGTTCTGCTTCCTTCGGTTCGGACAATAATTTCCTTCGGCATATTCGGCGGTATGGAATCTTTCCACGGCATGGGAGGAACAAACGCCGGCGATGAATACAGTTCCGTCAGCCGGGACAGATCCGGAATAATGTTTTCATACCGAAAAAATGCATGTCCGGATGCCCGCTGCACGCGCGTGACCAATACTTGTTCCGTCAATTCCTCCCGAATCGCCGGCCGGTAGGCGCCGAGTCCGACATACACATGACGTCCGTACTGCTCGCGAATCCAATCGGCACTCAGTGCCGAAAAGTCGGGATCATTCGGTGACTTCTGTTCACCGATGGTCCAATATACCTGCGGCGCGAGATAATCATGAATTTTTTCTCTCAGCCACCGCCGGGAATCCTGATAGACTCCCGAAAAACCGTTAAATGACGATTGTGCGCCATTGATCGGTTCATAGATTCCGAGCGGAGCTGAACCGACTTTCACCCATGGTTTTTCCGATTGAATAAATGCATACACATCGCGGACAAATTCGGTGATATTATTTCTTCTCCAATCCGCCTGCTCCATTCCGTCTCCCCATTCGGTGAATGAACGCCAATCGTCGAATGTTTGCGACGGATACCGGATATAGTCAAAATGAATTCCGTCTATATCATAGTTCCTCACAAGTTCCTTCACCAGATCAACGGTATATGTCCGCGCCTCAGGAATACCCATATCCATCCACCATTCGTTTTCGAACCGCACCACCCAATCCCTGTGAGCACGCGTAACATGCCGGGAATTCACGGGAAGCTTTTCGGAACCCCAGACTTTGGAGACATTAAACCATGCATGAAGTTCCAGTCCCCGCTTCCGTGCTTCCGTGATTGCAAATTGCAGCGGATCGTACCCCGGATCGTTTCCGAGAATGCCGGTCAGTTGTGTTGCCCAGGGTTCCACGGCGGAAGGATAGAATGTATTGCCGCGAGGCCGCACCTGAAAGAACACTGCATTGAATTTTGCTTTTTGTAAACGATCGAAGATCTCAATGAGCGACCGCCGCTGTTCCGCAGGATTGGTCGATGTCGGCCAATCGCCTCCGGCGGAAGAGATCCATACGCCGCGGAGTTCATGCTTGGGGGATTGAGAGAGCAGGATGGTTGTGCAGCAGAGCGAAAGGATGCATAACAAACGATTCATCGATTACTTCCGTGCCGTTGCTTCGTAAATCTGAATAAATGCTTCTTTGCCTTTTACTTTGATCGGTTCACGCTTCGTTAGTATGATGGACGGTTCGTCAGCAAGATGACGGGCGGAATATTCCGACACGATAATCTGGCCCCGTTCCGCTGCACTGCATAACCTCGCTCCAAGATTCACCGCATCGCCGATGACCGTAAAATCCATCCGGTCCTCGCTTCCCATCGCACCCATAACCATCTCTCCGGTGTTGATGCCGATGCCGATAGCGATCTGATCTTCAATTAGCTCCGGATGCGTCTCCATCATTTCCTGAATTTCAATGGAACATTGCACCGCATGCTTCACCATCAGATCGCCCTGGAACACGGCGACAAGTTCGTCCCCGACATACTTATCAATGTCGCCGCCGTACTTTTTTACAATCGCCGCCTGTCTGCTCAGAAGCGAATTCAGCATCGCAACAACACGTTCCGGTTCGACTTTTTCGGAGAAGGAGGTGAATCCCCGCACGTCGGAAAAAAAGACGGTCGCCATTTTTCTCTCGCCGCCCAGTTTCACTCCCATTTCTGAGGCCCGCTGGACGTAATCGACCGTTTGCTTCGAAACAAACTTCTGCAGATGGAAGCGCTCGCGCAGTCCGACGATCATTTCATTGATCCGGTTGCCGAGCTCTCCGATCTCATCGTTGGATTTGACGGAGGAGAAAACGGTAAAGTTTCCGCTGCCGACCTGACGGACAACGTTGCCGAGTGATCCGATCGGTTTTACCACCACCGCTTTCATGAAAATTCTGAGCACAAGCCAGACCAGAAAAATCGTCACTCCTCCGGCAATGAGGGAATAGAGCTGATTGTCAGCAATGGTGGCGTTCACCGCTGCCATCGATGTGGTGACACCGACAACGCCGCGAATCGTATGATCGTCCCCATGACACACCTGACATCGTTTTTCATTGTGCAGAGGAGTGTAGCGGACGAGGAATTCTTCGTTGTCGATCATCTGCATCGCTTCCACGACGGTGTCTTTCATTAAGGCATCACGCACAAAATCCAAACCGTAATCCGGCTGCTGATTGTTCACAAAACGTTCGTTTGCTTCATTGTCGAACACCCGCAGGTCATTTACGGCGCTGATGGAGCGGACATCTCTGATAAACGACCGTGCGTAACTTCCTTTGCCGACCATCATGATGCTGCGAAATCCGACGCCGATCGTCGCCTGAAGCATCTC
>CAZQSI010000006.1:0-3460 GCA_964596155.1 uncultured Chitinophagaceae bacterium | reverse complement strand
TCTTCATCCCCAAAGTGAACCGCACCGAACCGGTCATAGACTTGTATGGATTGGATAAACGGAAGCCGACCGGTCCGTTTTACGAGCGTGTCCATCAACTCCCCTTCACCCGCCAGCATAATATTCTTGAATCCTGCAACGAGCGTATTGCTGATGATCTCCGCAACCTGACGCTGCGTGTTGATGCTCTTGTTGCTTTCCATATCCTTTGCATGCGCTGCCATCAGTTTTGGATTCAGCGTCAGCCGGGTCACGCCGCGGACGGTATGGTTTCCTGAATGGCATTGCTGGCAGGTTCGTTCATTGAGGAGAGGTTCGATGCGGATAAACTTTTCGCCGGATGAATCCTGCTTTGTTACCATTACTTCTCTTTGGGATTCGATGGCCCTGCGCACATCATCATCACCGGCGCCGGCGATAATCCCCCGCCCTTCATCGGGAAAAACTTCCTTTGCTTTGTTGTCGTACACACGGAGCGTGCCGTACTGAAGATTTTCGCGCGCATCGCTGACGAGTTCGGCGGCATACGGTGCTTTTCCGGACAGCATTACATTCCGAATTCCGACCATCACCGTTTCGCTGAACAGTCTGGCCCGTTCCCGCTGTTGCTCCAGCAGTACATTCGATTCCCTGTTGATGGAAACGACCACATACGTGCCGAATCCAACAATCAGTACGAGAATAATGAGAAGAAGAATTTTCAGTTCAAGCCGGTTTTTCATAAAGAGGCGCTTGGAGAGACATTCAACTCTGGAAAAGCCGATGAAAAATTATTTGACATCCCGTTCCTGTTTCCACCATCTGTCCACGACGGCACCGACATCGGTCGGCTGTTCCGCCGCAACCCATTTATCATAGAACAATATGTCGGAACTGTTCGGCGGCGGCTGCGGGAAATCGAGCTGAACCCGGGAAGGAAGCGCCGTTGCATCGCCGACGAAAAGCGCCTCCCCTTGCCGCATCGAGGGAAGCATGTCGAACATTCCTCCGAACGAATCGGGCACAAGTTTTTTCACAAAAGCCTGGTCGGTGGGATTGGTGAGCCGAAGAATGACGAAATTATTGCACTGTGACAGGATCGTTTCGGAAAGTTCGGACGGCCGTTGACTGACGATCATGCAGCCGACGCCGTACTTTCGCCCTTCTTTCGCAATTCGCTCAACGATCTTTCTCGCCGCCCGATTATGCGGCGTCGGAATCTGCGGAAGATAATTATGCGCCTCTTCAAAGAGCATCAATACGGGAAAATCGGATTTGTTCTTGTTCCAAAAATTAAAGTCAAACACCGTGCGTGCCAGCAGAGCAACAATAGTGTTGACGATGTCGAACGGAACGCCGCTAAGGTCGATCACCGTAATCTGCTTCTTATTTTCGAATCCGAGTATTCTGCTCAGAATATCTTTCAGCGCGCTGGAATCTTTGAACTTCTTCGGCTTGAACATGAATCCGTACCGCAGATCGGTCATTTTGCTGTCGAGACGGACAAGAAATCGTGTGAACTGTCCAAAGAACGGACCTTCGCGGACACCGGTGCTTGTTGTAACACGTTCGGTGTCGAAAAATTGAAACTTCGCGCGGACTTCGTTCAGGTCATAAAACACCGGAGAATCAACGGTGAGAATCGATTGAAGCTCCTGATTTCTCGCCTTTTTTGCATTCAACACGAGATCCTTCAACATCATGATCTGGCTTTGAGCGGACGGTTCGTTTTCATCAACAAACATTTCGCGCATCTCTTCAAAGTTCATGAACCAGTACGGCATTTCGAGTTCGGTGATATTGATCAAATTTCCGTAATCGCGAAAAGCGGCGGAATATTCGTTGTGGATATCCAGGACGATCACATGCGTGTTCTCGAACATCTGAATTTTCTGAAGGATGGAAGCAACCGTTGTCGATTTTCCCGATCCGGACGATCCCAGCACGGCGATATGCTTACCGAAGAATTTATTCGGATCAATATACTGACGTTCGCCGGGAAATCCTGAAATGTCGCCGATGGCAAATCCGTATTGTGCAAACGAGGCAAAGATCGTCGCGACGGCTTCCTCATCTGTCAAGTAAACATCGGTGCCGAGGGACGGAAAGGTTGCTATCCCTTTTTGAAATGCACCGTTCGTCACAGAACCGATCACCTGTGCTTCAAGCTCTTTATTCAACTCCGATACGTAATAGACTTTGTTGATGATTCCGACCACTTCAACATCGCCCACCGGCATGACGATAAATGAACCGATTTGACCGACCCGGTACACTTTGCCGTTTACTGTTCTCTCCATCGTGAAAAGATCGTCATCAAGAGTCACAACAAATGCAGAGCTGGTCATGCTTTTTACTTTTCCGATATGTCGGTCTTTAATTACTTCAGCCATATATTTTTCAATAAGTTAGTGAGCGGTTGATCAAGTGTAGCAAAAATTGAGTGGAGTGTCAATGTTAGGCACCATACCTTATTTGACAAGATATTTTTCATTGCTAATAGGGGTAATTACCGATACAATAATGTACCTCCATATTGAAAGGCGTATCCTATGAAATACAATCCCTTCTTTTTTTTATTTTTACTGTTTTCTCAACTCCACGCCAACGGGGTCGGAGTTATTAATGCAACCTCCGGGATCTATACACGGATGATTTCCTCACAGATTTCCGTTACGGTCGAAGATCAGGTTGCGATTATCACAACACGCCAAACATTCAAAAACACGTTATCTTCCGAACAAACAATTAAGTATGCATTTCCGCTCCCCGAAGGTGCCAGCGGTCTTTCGCTCCGTTGGTACATCAACGGAGCATGGTCTTCTGCGATATTTTCTTCCCTTCCGCAGGATACATCGCTGCCGGGAGGCGGAACAATAACTGCAAATTTGAAATCATATCTTGGTCCGGTACCACTCTATTTCGGTATCCCCGAAAAACTAAAAACCGACTCCCTTCTTCAGGTAGAGTTAACGTATGTGCAATTGCTGAATTACAGGAATGGAAATGTCGATTTCTTATATCCGAATGATTATCGTTTGATTCAAAGCACTTCTGTCGATTCACAACACATCACATTTCTCTTGAATTCACAGAGGACAATCGATTCTATTCGCTCCATCCTTCATCCCGGTGCAGTGATACTGAATTCCGGAAACAACGCATCAATTGTCTGGAACCAGCTTGAAGGAATTGCCTCTGCCAATTATCATTTCCGATATACGTTACGCCTGACCGAACTCGGATTATTCGGTTTGAGTACACATCTTAAAGACTCGCTCGGTTATTTTGCATTCATCGTGGAGCCAAACCCCAATGCATCGGTGGATATACTGAAAAAAGTTTTCACGCTCATCATCGATCGGTCCGGCAGCATGGGAGGATCCAAGATGCTCCAGGCAAAAAATGCCGCATCATTTATCGTGAACAATCTCAACGAAGGGGATAAATTCAATTTGATTGATTTTGACGATATCATTAC
>CAZQSI010000005.1:67807-77260 GCA_964596155.1 uncultured Chitinophagaceae bacterium | reverse complement strand
TTGTCATACTCCGTGCGGGGAAAATATTCCGCTCAACAGAAGGAAATGATCGTTCCGATCCCGGAAACACTTCGCAAGGAAGCTCACAGCGTCGTTAAAAAGCTGAATCAGCTTCGTCAACGGTAAGTCTTACACCGTCTCTCCGATTATTGCTGAGCAATCACACTCGTCAGAAAATCCGAAATAGTCATTGAAATCACCCAGTCCGCAGGAGCAGACAACCGTCTCGTCACATCGACGCGGAAGATATCCAAAATGTTTGAAACTCCGATGCTCGATTCAACATACCATCCTGCCGGTTCTTTGGCGGGAAAGAACGGTGACCGGATGACGTTGGCCGAAAGCCAGCTTCGGGCAACATTTGCTTCAACGATCAAATCAAGCGATGATTCGTTCAGCCATTGAATGCCGAGCGGCGCGAACAACATCCTCCGGAAATTATGATCGATCGTGAACGACGCATAACTGTCGCCGTAAAACTCCCTTCTCGGCAGTGCGCGCAGCATGCCGTACCGTGCGAACATTTCAAAACGGGAATATAATTCCATATACCGCTGCGGCGGCAGCCGGCCGCTGGTAAATCCGCCGGCAATCTGAGCGCTTAATGTCGGCGGAAACAGCGACGCATGTTTCATCGTTGTGGCAAGTTTTCCACGAACCGAACCGGTAAAGGTTGTGAATGAAAAATCTCCGCCGGCACTCCGCACAGCATGTTCCACGGTTCCGTTTAATTGATATCCTTCTTTGACAAGACCTATGATACCGGCAGATCCGTAGCGTGATGAGAGAGTGACGGAATTCATTCTTCCCTCGGCAATTGTCGGCTGCAACGGAAACGGAATATTTTTTTTCAGCAGAGAGAAATTTGTCGATTGAGCGACCGAGGATTGATATTCCGTCATTGCTGAGAGAGTAATCCGGCTTGATGCTGTAACATTGGATGTTAAAGTAACTGTCGTTCCTTTTGAACGGTAGTAATCATGCACATCATCTTTCTCCAGCAGCGCAGTAACCGAATTAAGCAGCAATCCTTCGAGTGTCGGACGCGGGATATACAGATACGTGTCGTACATGTTGATGCTCAGCGAGTACAAGTGTCGCTTCACCCCGACAGAGGCAAAGCCGGAAGCGTACGAGGCAGAGTGAGTCTCCCCGAATCTCATTGTTGATCCAATGGTGTACTTCCATCGCTTGTCCGAAAATCCGTAACCGATCCCGGCATTGAAATCAATATTTTCAAAAACATTGGAAAATGTTTTATGAGCACCGAGATGAAATCCTTCCGCACGATTGAACCACAGTTCAATGAATCCGGCGCTGCTTCCCGTCAAATTGAGAAGCTCTCCCGCGATCCCCCCCGGCGCAATTTTCTTTTCAAGCGTTTGGGTACTGTCTAATGTTGCGTACGCCGTCTGCTGCTCGGACGTGAGCGGAAGAACATCATTCTGTTTCCAATACAAGGTGTCGAGAGTATTCGCTGAAGAATCGATTGAAAATGTTTTGCCGAGAAACAGCGAATCCTGGAAAGACGGATTGACCGTATAATCGAATATGACGATATCCCGCTCAATGTTCAGCGTCGGCAGCGAAATGCCGAGGATGGAGATCGTGAATGTTCCGTCGAATCTGTAGCTGACAGGGAGCCAAAATCGTTCTTCGAACAATCCGAACGTCTGCCGGTACCGGGAGTTTCGGGTGTTGACAAACAATTGAGTGAATGCTTCGTTCGGACGGACATCGACATTCATCACTGCATACGACCGCTCCGCTATGGTGATCATTCCTTTCAATAGCGGCATCACTACAGATTTTGGAATTAATTCGATGTCATACAATTCATAATCATCCGTTGTTCTGGTTGAGCGGAGAATAAAATCGTAATAAGTAAATGCCAGATCGGACGTTGGACCAATAAAAGTATATCCGCCGAGAGCAATCGAGTCATCGTTAAAATTCACTATGGTACCGACGCGCGATGGTTGAAAACCGGGAGGCAGATTTCCTGTCTTCTTTTGTTGTGTGATCACTTCACGGAGCGTATCATGCCGTTTCCAGAACAGCGTGGAGTATGCTTCCGTAATTGCCGCAATGGAACTGTCCGTCCTGAGCTGGAGTCTGTTGAACGCTTTTCCCTCATATCCTGTTAATAACGATCGCCGGTTTTTTTTTGAAGCGATAGCTCTTCGAACAATTTCATATGCTGGATCTTCGTCCGTTACCGTGACTCCGGCAAGCTGAATCGCATTCGGAACCAGCAAAACATTTTTGACAGTTGCTCCGGACAAATCGATCCGGAATGTGTCGGATTGATACCCAAGATAACTGACAGCGATGTTGTAATTGGAAGAAGGCAGCGTAAGACGAAATTCTCCGGCACTGTTCGTAACTGTCCCTTTTGAAGAGCCGAGAATTTTAATGGTTGCCGACGGAAGCGGAACCAGCGACTCTGCGTCGGAAACCTTGCCGGACAGAGTAAAATGCTGTCCTGATGCCGAGGATGAAACGATGAGCAGAGATAGAACTGTATTTAAGAGCCGAAACAAAGAGGATTGAAGATTCGCCATAAATGACTATTTTATTGCAATATAGGAAAGTTTTATAAACTTCATGGTCTCCATTATCCTTTGTACATACAACCGTTCTTCACTCCTCCTCCGGGCAGTTCAGTCCGTACTGGCGCAAACAATGCAGGAGTGGGAATTAATTGTGATAGATGACGGGTCAACGGATACTACCGGTGCAATAATGGAACGCATGGCCGGATCAGAGAAGCGGATCCGGTATTTTCGGCAGCGAAATATGGGCCTGGCAAAAGCGCGAAATGCAGGTTTACGGCGTGCTCGAGGATCATATATCTGCTTTGTCGATTCCGATGACGAACTCACCCCCTCCCACATTGCACTGAGAGTGAAATATCTGAAATCGCATCCGGAAGTTGACTTTCTTCACGGCGGAATGCGTCTCCTTGGACCGAAAAAAAAGCATTATGTCGTCGATATGACCGACAACTCCAAAAAAATCCATCTGAACAACTGCACCGTCGGAGGGACATTTTTTTTTCGGAAAAAAATTTTACGGGTTGTAAGAGGATTTAACGCCATACCGTTCGGAGAAGATTTTGATTTTTTCCGGCGGGTTCAGAAGAAGTTCGTCATTCACAAAGTCCGGTTTCCGACCTATCGGTATCATCTTGAAGCCGATAACCGGCTGTGCGACGTTTTCACGGAGAAATTATTGAACTGAAGAGCGGGGTGAGAGGCGACGCAAACGGCTACGTATCGGTTATTTCTTGACTTCTTTTCGCACCTGACTTTCCAGACGGAAATGATCATCGGCGGGAATGCCGAGTTTCTCCCGCAGTGCGGTGAGAAAATCTGATTCATCGGGAGTCACGACTCCGTCCGCCCACACTGACCGAAGTGCATTGAGATATGCTTTGTGTTTGGAATCCGGATCCATTGCACCAATTTTGTCTTCGGACAGTTCAATCGCGCCTTTAATAAGGAGAAGCAGCGCATGTTCGTCGTCGGTGATTTTTCCGTCCTGCCATACTTTATTGAACAGTGCTTTCAGAATAAGTTCACCCTGTTTCACGATTGAATCCGAACCGGCACCCGACTTCAATCCTTCAAGTTCTTTTTGCAGCACGGCAATTTGTGTCTGAGCATCGGCTTTTGCAAGGGCCGCCGCCTGTTCGATCTCTTTTTTCTGCTGTTCCTTCAGAGCCGCCAATTCCTTTTTCAGGGCATCGAGTTCCTTCGTATCACCTTTTCCGGCTTGCTGTTTCAGCTGCGAGAGTTCTTTTTGGACTGATGCTAACTGTGCGTTCAGATTTTTTTCCGTTGCTTCTTTTAACGCCTGTGCTTCCTTCACCTGCATCGTCAGTTGTGCCACTTCCCGCTGCAGTTTTGCCTGCGTGGAAGCAAATTCCTGACGGAGCGAATCAACTCTGGAAGCAGAATCTTCTTTTGGTGCGGTTTTGGTTTCCTGCACAGCCGGTTCAGTTTTCTTTGGTTCGGGAGTTTTTTCTATTGCGGGAGCTGCCGGAGGTGCGGGCTCGGCGATTGGAGTTCCGGATGGTGCGGCGGATGGTGTCTTTTTCTCTTCCGCTCCGTTGGCACCGGTAGCATCGGACTTTTCTTTTTCGACTGTGTTTGCGGTATTCTTATCTGCCGCTTCCTTTTTCTTCCCCTCATTAATGGAAACATCAATGCGGTCTTTGTACGCTTTCGCATACATATTGTTCGGTTCAATTTCGAGTGCTTTACCCACTTCCCCGAGCGCTTTTGTCCATTCAGCCGATTTAATATACCGATCGGCTGCTTTCAGCAATTCGCCGATCATTCGTTTTTGAGAATCTTTTTCCGAGCCAATCATAAATAGAATATCATCAGTTGTACAACGTTACGGTAATATACCCAACATGCTGTTGAATATCAATTTTTGGATTTGATCTTCATCATAGAGGCACACAGAATCCGTTGTGCGGGTTGTCGACGGCAGAACATCCGAATAGAGGTGTTACAGTTTCATCACCATTGTCACTTCATTGCCTTTGGCATTATAGGAGACGGAGTGCATAAATGCCTTCATTAAAAAGACACCTCTGCCGCCGGTGTTCAGAAGATTCTCTTCCTGCAAAGGATTGCTGATCTCATCCGGTTTAAATCCCTTCCCTTCGTCCTTCACTTTTACGGTTAACATTTTACCTTTGATGGAAGTCTTCAATGTAACATATTTCGATTCATCATTCTTGTTTCCGTGAATGATGCCGTTGTTAACGGCTTCCGTCACCGACACAAGCAGCGCATGCAGCTTCTCTTCGGGCAAATTGTACGCTTTATTGGTCGAACGGAAAAACTCTTCGACAAGATGGATATTTTTCCGGCTGCTCGGGATGATGAGCTGGAAGTTTTGATTTCTCGATTTATTCATCAGATACAATCCGTTGGTTCATTGATACCGTCACCAACAGCAGCTTGGTGTGGAATATTGCCTTTAAAAGAAATACCGGACATTCATTGTGACATTCGAATATTCAAGAATTGCCCCGTTGCTTTGTCTCTGAAACTCTTTCCATCCTCTAATATCGATGAGAGAGGATGGCGAGAGTCGCACGGTAATTGCAGTTGTCGGTCCGGCGCTTAAAAATGTGTTTTCAAACTGCCTGACATTATTTGTGTATTTGAATCTCTTTTGAGCAAACGATCGGAATCCAACGGCAAAAAACCACCGATCAACGATGGTAACACGCATCTGCGGCGAAAAAGTCACTTCTTCTATCCGCTGAAGCGGACGTTCGGTAAAATCCTTCCATTGTAATTCTCCCCGTTCCGAGACGCGAATGAAGGATGTAAGGTCAATTCCGACTGTTCCGGATATATCATACGACGTTGAATCAAGAAATGCAACCTGACGGTATGAATAACTTTTTACCGACGGAACCGTGGATTCAAAATCGAACACCGTATAATTCGCGGATATCTCGAAGGCGTTGTACATTCTGAACGACGATGAAGGCCGGTAAAAAAATTCCGGCTGCAATCTGAAAATCCTGTTCCAGTTATTGTTGGCGCTTTTATCTCTCGACAAATAAACGAGGTGCGCCAATGTCACTTCCGCTTCCACGGAGGCGGTGAAGGCATCGCTGAATGTCCGTGATTGTTTCACCGCTATATTGTACAGCACTTCATCCCTGTCGTCGGTGTTAATGGTGTCCGGCGTATCATACTGAAGAAGACTCACCGATCCAGAAAACGAAAACATATCCCGATCCGAAAAAGAATGATTCACCAATGCGCTCAGCGAATTTCGTACGGCCGTGTTATCCAGTCTCGATTCCTGCTGAGCTCGGCCGGTTTGATACAGTTCGTCCACCCCGGCAATTTTTTCCAACTGATGCGTCTCATTCCGTTCCCCTATTCTGAACGCGGTTGACGCCAATGTGGATGCCGAACGATAATCGATCTTCCACTCTCCCTCAAT
Source organism: uncultured Chitinophagaceae bacterium (assembly GCA_964596155.1). GTDB lineage: Bacteria > Bacteroidota > Ignavibacteria > UBA10030 > UBA8401 > UBA8401. The sequence continues at coordinate 71,275 of CAZQSI010000005.1, read as the reverse complement.
TCTCAGCTCACGAACATTGGTGTTGAACGGGATGGATGAGAGCACCGTCAGCGGCTGATACACGAATGAGTTTTTAATATTCCTGGATTCGACATTCACGGAAAGATCGGTGAAAAGTCCCGAGCCAATGGTGTACGACAATGTGTCCCGCATACCGAAAAGATCTTCATTTCTCGAACGGATATTGGTTGCCGTTCCAAATGCTTTAATTACTGATGAGTCAGCAGGAATATAAAAATCATTGCGGTTGTTTGTCCAACGGACATGGATGCGATTTGACGTTCCTTCCGCAAACTCGGTGGAGATAAACGCCGTAACGGCATGATTGTTGAATTTACGGTGCGTGAGATTGCTGTGATTCAACTGACCCGTAAATCCTCCCTGATAATCGCCGGTATCCAGTGAATCCGATCCGGCATACAACCGGTAGTTCATTCCCTCGTCGGCAATCGATTGCTGCTTGTCATAACGGCGTCCGATCATCGGAGTGATATAAAAACGTTCTGTCGGACGATACCGTATTCCGACGGCGCCGGAATGAATCCCCGCCGTGCTGCTGCCGAAGGTTTGATTGTCCGCAACTGAGAATGAATTAAGTTCCGCAGCGGCGGCAAACGGTCCGTAAACATTCTTTGAATAACTGAGCGAAAAAAATTGTTCGTCACGATACGAAGTATTGGCGCCGCGAATGAATGAAGAGAAAAACTTCTCCCTGAGACGGATGGATTGATCGTCGTCAGAACAGATAAAAAACGCGTTTGCATTCCATAGATAGGTATTGACATTCCGTTCAAACCTGAGTGCGGCGGTGGTCGAATCGGGTAGACCGGGAGCGAGAACAAAATCCGATTGCGCGGAGGCAGTGATTGCACTGCAGAGGAATAACACTACTGTGACCCTGCACTTCATGGTCGAGTCAGCAGATCGCCGGCGGAATATTGTGGCTGATATCCAAGTAATTGCTTTGCCTTTCCGTTCGAGATCAAAGAATATGCACCTGAAAGGTCCGGGTGACCCGTTCGCACGGTAGGGTAAAATCGTTCAAGCAATTCTCCGGAGTCGATACCAGTCCAGTTCTGATCCGCTGTGATAAAGAAGCAATCGTGCAGATGTTCGAGATCGTTCTCAACAGCAAGACGATGTGCCTGTGCCGCATCGAAGACATGAACATATGCCCAGAGATTTTTATACCATTGCTCATAATTGCTGATCAATCCCCTATAAAGGTTGAGGTGTTCCTGTTCGGGTACCCAAATCCACGGTTCTCTTAAACAAACGGTACGGATTCCGTACGCGTCGGAGTAGGATCGGCAGAGTTGTTCGCAGACCACCTTGCTGAGGCCGTATGGATCCTGCGGCAATGTTGCATGTGTCTCATCGACGGGAGCAAAGTCCGGAATGATGCCGGCCTTGCTGAACGCAAATCCAAGCGTTGATTCGCTCGATGTAAAGACAACTTTTTTTATGGAGGTGCGTGCGGCGGCTTCAAGAACATTAAATGTTCCGTTCACATTCACTGTGAACACTTTTTCTGCAGGATCGTTCAGCGGGTGCGGAATACCGGCAGTATGGACGATTACATCGTACTCTTGTACGGCATCGATGACATCACCAAGATTCAATATATCAACTTGATGAAAACGGTTCGATTGCCGGGACGGCGGGACGATATCAAGAATGCCGACAGTGTGGCCGTGGTCAACAAGTTCATCGACAATATATTTTCCGACCGATCCTGATCCGCCGGTGACAAGTACGTTCATTCAAAAAAGTACGACGCGCTGTCTCAAATAACAAGAAGATGCAGGAGGAAATAAAGAATATTTTGTCACCCGTGTTAATCACTTTGTTAAGTATTTCAAAGTATTTTATTGACAACTTTGTCCGATAAGCATACATTCCTGAGAATCATAATTAACCGCCCCCACACATTTATTCAGGAGATCCACATGAAGTCCATCTTCAACTTCAGGGAAAGCCGCTTCACGATTTTCCTCGCCGTTCTTGCTCTCGTTTCATCCGGCGTCGTCTTCCAAGGATGCAGTGATGAGTCTGTTCCGAACGACGCGCTTCCGCAACAGCAACAGCAGTCCGTATCGGAACTCGATGCGATGACAGATGCTCCGGTAGAAGGTCAATATATTGTTGTGTTCAAGAAGACAATGGGAAAGAATGGAAATGTTCAGGAATCGGTTAATTCTCTGTTGAACAGTTACGGCATCAGTGCGTCAGCCGTTCAGCATCTTTATGAACATTCGGTCGAAGGATTCGCGGCGCGCATGTCCGCCGATGAAGCTCGGGAAATCGGCAAACATGCAACCGTCGCTTATGTCGAACAGGATCGCGTGGTGACTCTCGCAAAACCCGGAGGCGGAGGCGGCGGTCTTCCGGCTCAGACAACACCGTGGGGAATCACACGAGTCGGCGGTGCCGGGAACGGCGTTGGAAAAGTTGCATGGATCATTGATACGGGAATCGATCTTGATCATCCGGATCTTACGGTGGACGCCGCACGCAGCAGAAATTTTGTCTCAACCACAGCCAGTGCTGATGATGACAACGGACATGGAACGCATGTTGCGGGAACTGTTGCTGCCATCAATAATTCCGTCGGCGTGGTCGGCGTTGCAGCCGGTGCAACGGTTGTAGCAGTGAAAGTATTAAATCGACGTGGATCCGGAACATACTCTCAGATCATCGCAGGTGTCGATTATGTCGCTTCAAACGGTGCGAACGGTAATGTCGCCAACATGAGCCTCGGCGGTTCTGCTTCACAGGCGCTGGATGATGCAGTGATCAGCGCTGCTTCAAAAGGAATTAAGTTCGCACTCGCAGCTGGTAATGAAAGCACCAATGCAAGCTCTAAATCTCCGGCACGTGCAAACGGACCAAACATTTACACCGTCTCCGCAATGTCATCCGGCGACAACTGGGCATCGTATTCCAACTACGGCAATCCTCCGGTTGATTACTGTGCACCGGGATCGAGCATTCTTTCGTTATGGAAGAGCGGCGGAACAAACACCATCAGCGGTACGTCGATGGCGGCGCCACATGTTGCCGGCATTTTACTGCTCGGAAATATCACAACAAGCGGTACCGTGAAGAACGATCCGGACGGCAACCCCGATCCTATCGCTCATCGATAATCCATTTCGCTTTTAAAATTAAAAAACCGGTCAAAAATCTTGACCGGTTTTTTAATTTCCTCTCTGCCTGTTACTGTTTTACTGAAAACGAAAATGTACTTCCTTCTCCTACCGTGCTTTCCACGGTGATTGAAGATCCGTGCGCCTCAACAATGTGTTTTACAATTGCGAGACCGAGTCCCGAACCTCCGACATTGCGTGAACGATCTTTGTCAACCCTGTAAAAGCGTTCGAAAATCCTGGAGAGATGCTGAGGTGCAATACCGATTCCTGTATCCTTTACAGCAATTGACACCGATCCTTCTTTCTCTGCAAACGA
>CAZQSI010000005.1:0-67707 GCA_964596155.1 uncultured Chitinophagaceae bacterium | reverse complement strand
CGATTCCTGTATCCTTTACAGCAATTGACACCGATCCTTCTTTCTCTGCAAACGACACGGTCACGACATCCTTCGGCTCGGAATATTTTATTGCGTTTTCGATCAGATTGTTTACTACTCTGCGCAGTCTGTCTTTATCGCCGAGCACTTTGATCTCCTTTTCCACAGGTCCTACAATGGTCAACGTAATCGACCGCTGTTCGGCAAAATGCTGAAGTTCCGCAACAGTATCGGAAAGCACCGGAACAATGTTGAAATATCGCAGTCTTAGTTTCATTTCGCCCGACTCGATTCTGGAGATGTCGATGAGTTCCTCCAAAAGAGAATTGAGCCGCTCGATATTATTCATTGCTTTCCGTAAAAAATCACGGTTGACGGATACATCATCTACCGCACCGCTGAGCAGTGTTTCTATCATACCCTGCGTAGAAAATAATGGCGTCCGTATCTCATGAGAGACATTTCCTAAAAATTCGCTGCGAACCCGCTCCAGTTTTTTCATCCGCTGGATGTCGGTCCTGAACCTGCTCAGCATATCATTGAACGAGTCAGACAGCTGTTGAAATTCTTCCGATGATCGGGCAATTGCCTGATGGTCGGAACGATTGTCGATTTGAGCAGAAATAATTCTCTGGAATTGCTGCAGCGGACGATAGACGAATGCAAACAGCAACCCGTACGACACCATAAGAGAAGCAAGCACACACGCAATGGAAACAACAATTGAATCAAAAAATACGAATGCAGCAACGCTACCGCCCGCTGCAATAATTAATGATGCAATGATTTGAGATTTCAGAGAATACATGGTGGTTGAAATTCTTTCTTCGATGGCGGGCCGGAGTTCCTTTGGATGGTTACAACTCTCTCATTCGATAACCGACACCTTTGATCGTATCAATATAGTCGGAAGCACCGGCAAGTTTTTCGCGGATTTTACGAATATGCACGTCAATCGTTCTGTCGATGACGAATACATCGCTTCCCCAGATTTGCGACAGAAGTGTTTCCCGCGTTACTACCTTTCCGGCATTCTTCACCAGATAGGACAATACTTCGAATTCTTTTTTTGGGAAAAATACTTCTTTTTTATTGATATACACTTTGTAATGCGAGCGGTTGATTTCCAAAATGCCGTGTTTAAGAACCGGTATCGTCGCAGTGCTCTCCTCAATGGTCGGCGACGACTTTCTCAACGTAAGTTTTATTCGGGCCATCAATTTCGGAATACTGACCGGTTTTGTAATGTAATCATCCGCTCCAAGTTCAAGACCGACCACTTCATCAATGTCGGCGGTTCGGGCACTCAGGAAAATGACGGGAATTCCGGACGTATCGTTATTCTTTTTGAGCGTCCGTACGACGTCAAGCCCGTCCATTTCCGGCATCATCACGTCCAGCAGAATAAGATGCGGCATTTTTTTTGCCAATGCGACTGCTTCTGTTCCGTTATGGGCCGTCAGCACATCATATCCTTCCTTTTTCAGATTGTATGACAGGAAGTCTACAATATCACGTTCATCATCGGCTACGAGGATCGTATGTTTCATCTCATCCTTTTCTTTGTGTCGTTGCACCGGAACAAATATAGACAAGAATTGGCATCATCACAATTCGCTGATGTCAACCTATTGTTACTAAATTATTACCGAATTGAGTACATCGCCGAATGAAAATACGGCGTCAGGGCAAAAATAGCCGCCTGTTCGAAAGAATCTTCTCTGGAAATCATATCTTTCGTCAGAATCCCGAATGTGCCCGCGCCGCTCCGGACGTTCGATCGCCTGGCAAACGAATCGATGGCAACACCGAGCTCAATACCGCGTTCAACGACATCCTGCGCAAGAGGGATTGGAAGTTCAACGGCACCGGAGCCGCCGAAATGAAACAGTTTTCCCGTAAACACGCAGACCCAGCTTTGTAAAAATATTTTATCGTTGTGTGTAAACAATCCCCCTTCAACCCCCAGACTCAACACTCTCTTGTTACCATCTGTTTGAAAGGATCGCTCGGCTCTGTTCCGGGCTCCCGTCATCGTCTCTGCGATTGTCATCGGCGTGTCCGGCACTCCGCTGGCAACGTCCGCCGTCTCGAAGCTCAGATTGGAGAAATCGAATCCATGAACGGTTGAAAGGGCTTGAAAAGCTTTCCGGACGCCGTTGATCTTCGGTGTCCGCATACTGGCGATAATGATGCGCATCATTTCTTTAATGAATCAAGTGCAGGAGGTGAAGGAAAAATATCCTTCATTTTCACTGACCGGGTCTTTCCCTGCGAAGTAACAAGCAGAATCTCTGCGGCGCCGTCCGAAAATTCGGCGATGACCTGCCTGCAGGCACCGCACGGGGTGATAAACGCGCGTTCATCGGATGTCACAACAACGGCGGTGATTTTATTCATTCCCGCCCTGATACCGTGAAAGATTGCATTCCGCTCGGCACAGATCGCGAGTCCGTACGAAGCATTTTCAACATTGCATCCGGAAAACATTCTCCCGTCATCGGTCAGGATTGATGCACCGACTCTGAACTTCGAATAGGGGGAATATGAGAATTGCTTTGCATCAACGGCAAGGCTGATAAGTTCCTCTCGTTCCTTTTTTGTCATAGGGCTTCCGGATTGTCGTGAAGTTCAGTTATTTGTTTTTAAAATGCAGCTGACGCAAATACTCCCAGGAATATAATCCGGTGGCATGCCCGTCTCCCCAGGTAATCTGGACGGCGTAGCTGCCCACAGGTACAATAGAAGAAATATCATAATGCCCCGGCCGGTGCGGTTTCAACACAGGAAGAATCTGCTGCATTAATATCGTTTCGCCTTTGCATTCTGCACACGGACATTCATCCCGCAGCTGTGTGATAGGAAGCGGCGTCACCAGCGAATCATCCCAGGTGATGGTAATCGTTTGCTGATCTGTTTGTTTGATGGACAATGGTTTCATTGGTTTCCGTTCGTCATAATATTCCTTGGTTCCGTCACTGAACGGTATAATATCAGAAACGAAAGGCCGGCAATCAATGACGCAATTAAAAAAATCATTTCGTACCCCACCTTCGGAATAAGCCAACCGAAGAGCAGTCCCATAAACGCCGACGGTGCCGTAAATGTGTTGACGATGCCGATATAGACGGGCCGATCCTCCTCCGAGCTCAATTCAGCAACGAATGAGAGTCGCGAGATCATTTGAATGGTGGAACCGCATGCAAGAAAGAAAAATACGAATCCATACACCAGAACATTGGGCGAGATGATTGCTATCATCCCACCGAGCGCAGTGCACCCTGCATATGCCAATAAGTTCACTTTGTGTCCGTACGCATCGGCAATGTATCCGAACAGGATGGTGGCGGCAATATTCGAAAGCATCATCACTCCGGTAAATGTTCCGGCATATGACGAAGAGAGATTGTACTGTTCGAGAGCATACACGGCATAAAACGAAGAAGCGGAGAGCGCCATCACCGTGAGGATGTCGGCGGTCAGAAAATATCTGAAATTGTTATTCTCTTTCAGTATTCTCTTCACATCGGCGATGATGTCGGACTCCGGAAACAGATCTCCGCGCCGGACCGACGGAACCTCTGTGATCCGCGTGAGAAAAAAAAACGACGTCATGGTGAAGACGAACGCCAGAATAAACAGAAGAGCAAAATCCGTCGGGAATGCCACGGCGTACAGAATAACTCCGACAATTGACCCGCCGATCACTCCGCCGAGTGAACCGAGCAGCTGCCGGAATCCCATCAATCTCCCGCGCAGTGTAACGGGAACCGTCTTGGTGAATACCTGAAACCACGGCAAACCGGACACCGACCCGATGGTCGGTATCAGAAAGATGAGAAACAGAAATATCGGAACTATAAACTGAGTCGAAACCGTACCCACGAGCAGCAGCACGGAAAGCCCGCAGACGAGCAGCATCATCCGGTGCGCAAGTCCCCAGGAGACCATTGCCGGAGAAAACAGAACGCTGCGCCTGAGATAATAAGCAATAAAAATAGAAGGGATATTTTGTCCAAGTGTCCAGAGAACCTGCACCGAACCGATGGAAAGAGGACTTCCCCCCAATTCCCGGATGAAGACAGGCAGAATCGTTTGCACCGAGATGAGGCTCATCCCCAGCACATACAGCGAACCGTCCAATAAATGGTACCTGATATTTTCGTGCAGCGCAGGAACCTGGTCATGCGGAAGATCAACAGGAGGAGGAAACATTCGTGAGATCATACGGCAGACAAAATACAAAATTTTCATTTCGAAATCACCGGCTCACCGCATCACGGTGCGAACTATCCCCGCGATAATCATTGGCACAGCGTTTCAATTTTCCGTATCTTATGGGCATGGAAGAACCGAACATACCCAAACGCAGGCAGATTCGAGAACGAGTGATGCAGGCACTCTATGCACTGGAAATATCAAAAGACACGCCGGAACATGTCGCCGCAACAATCCTGCACGATGAAGAGTCGTCCGGCAATGATTCTGAATTTACCCGCTTGCTGTTTAACGGTGTCGTCTCTCACCAAACGGAAATCGATAAACGGCTGAAAGTGAAGACGGAACATTGGGAATTCCACAGAATTGCCCTGATCGATAAAATATTGCTTCGCATGAGCGTCTGTGAACTGCTGTACTTCCCCGACATTCCTCCGAAAGTGACCATCAACGAATCTATCGAAATTGCCAAGGACTTTTCAACCGAAAACAGCGGTACATTCATTAACGGAATTTTGGATGCCGTGTTAATCGATCTTAAATCCGAAGGACTGCTGAAAAAGACAGGACGCGGATTACTGGAAACCCACGGGAAACGAACCCGCGGTTAATTTCTATTCAATGAACCACTTCTCATCCCAATCAAACCGCTTTCAAATCTTTGTCTGGACACTCTTTGACTTTGCCAACACATCATTTTCCGTGATGATTGTTGCCGTCGGATATTCACTCTATTTCAAGGAGATCGTCGCCGGAGGAAGCGGCCGGGGAGATTTTCTCTGGGGCATCGCTGTCAGTGTTTCGATGCTTCTGACGGCGATCATCGCCCCGGTCCTCGGTGCCGCGGCAGATTTCTCATCCAGAAGAAAACGGTTTTTGTTCGGATTCACTCTTGTCAGTATTGTCTCCACCGCACTCCTCTTCTTTGTCGATGCTGGAATGATTTTCACCGGCATGGTGTTATTCATTCTCGCGAACATCGGCTTTGAAGGCGGCCTGGTGTTTTATGATGCGTTCCTTCCCAATCTCACAACAGAACGAAGCTACGGCCGGGTCTCGGGTTACGGTTTTGCGATGGGATATGTCGGTTCGCTTGTCACGCTTCTTATCGCTATGCCGCTCTATGCGGAGGGATTCGAAGCGTCGAACCTCGGAAATGTGAAACTCAGTTTTGTCATAGCTGCCGGAATCTTTTTTCTTTTTTCGGTTCCGCTGTTCGTCTTTCTTCGCGATCATAAAACGACGTTCGAATATAAAGTTTCCTATGTCGCGGCCGGATTCCGCAGAGTCCGTGATACCGTCAGTCATCTCAAACAGTATTCCAATGTTGCAAAATTCCTCCTTGCGTTTTTTATCTACAATGACGGGATTCTTACTGTTATCTCCTTTGCATCGATCTTTGCCACGCAGACGCTCCATTTCACCCTGAAAGAAGTGCTCGTGCTCTTTGCGGTCGTTCAGGCCTCCGGCATTGTCGGATCGTTGATCTTCGGTATCATTACGGACAAAATCGGAGCAAAGCGGACGATCGCCATCAATCTTGTGCTGTGGATAGGAGTGGTCTGTGCCGCTTTCGTCACTGATTCAAAGGAAGTGTTTTATCTGATCGGCGCCGTGGCAGGAAGTTCCATGGGCGCCTCGCAGGCGGCCAGCAGAAGTCTCATGGCACAATTGACGCCCAAAGAACGGGAAGCTGAATTTTTCGGATTTTACGACGGATTGTGCGGCAAAGCCTCGGCGGTGGTCGGTACTTTTTTGTTCGGACTGATTTCGTATATTACTGGTGACCAGCGGATTTCCCTGCTGGTCATAGGCCTGTTTTTCGTGGCAGGATTGATTCTTCTGGAACGGGTCAACGATAAAGAACATGTTCGATTAACGGAGGAGGTTCCGCAATGACGATGATAACTCTCATTTCACTGATGATGTTTCTGCTGCCGGCAGAGAAGCAGACGCTGTCGAGCAATGAACATGTGAATATCGAAATGCACGTTCCGACCGCACTCTCCGCGGCCAAACCGGCCGTGCTCGCTTTTTGGATGACCCCCGTTGAAGGCATTCACATTAACTCAACACCCGTTGTTGAATTGCGTCTGGAAAAAGACTCGCCGTTTGAACTTGTCGGCTCGCCCCGGTTCCAGAAAGACGACAAAGAGTATCTTGAAATTTCACAGCCCGTCGAGTTTACCGTCAAAGCAAAGAAAGGAATGTCGCCGGGCAAACAACGATTAAAAGGAACGCTCAATTATTTTTACTGCTCGGATAAAGAAGGGTGGTGCAACAGATTTTCGCAAAAGATTGAAGCAACCGTCGTAATACAATAATGAAAAAAATCTTCTTCTTTTCTGATGTTCATCTGGGGTTGCAGGACCGGCAGTCGGAACGAACAAAAGAACAGCATCTTCTTTCTTTCCTCTCGCATGTAGAACAACAGGGCGAGGAACTCTATATTCTCGGCGACCTGTTTGATTACTGGTTTGAATATAAGAATGTTATCCCGCGGGGTTACCATCATATTCTCTCGAAACTTGCATCGCTTGTCGAGAAGGGAATTCCCGTACATTATCTCGCGGGGAATCACGATTTCTGGCTGAAGGATTATTTTCCGGACGAACTGGGAATACCGGTCTATCATGAACCGTTCAGCCGGACGTTGCACGGTAAAAAATTCTATTTCCATCACGGCGACGGGCTGGCGCTGAACGATACGGGATATCTGATTCTGAAGAAAATTCTCAGACATCCGGTTAGTATTTTCCTCTACTCGCTGCTTCATCCCGACTGGACTGCACCGCTCGCCCGCGGGTCATCAAAAACCAGCAGAAAATATACGGGACACAAGGACTACGGCGAGACGGACGGCATGATCCGGTTCGCAGAACAAAAAATGACGGATGGATTTGACGTGATTATGATGGGACATCGACACAAACCGCTTGCACAGCCCGCAGGCGGTGGATTATATATTAATTTGGGAGACTGGATCACCTATCACACCTATGCTGAATTCGACGGAAAAAGCGTCGAACTAAAAACATGGGATCATCAACACGCAGAGAGAGTCAACACCCGGCGTTCGAAGAAACAATCATCCGCTTCCCGCACACACTCCCGCAAAAAAAAGGGGGACAGAACCGCCTGACGAAGATCACCTATGGCTGACAAGAAAAAACCGAAATACAGTTCCGAAGAAATGAAAAAATATTTCAACGATCCAAAATACCGCGAGAGCCTGTTGACGCGCAGCAAGGGTTTTTTCCGGCGGCACCGGTTCTATTTCTTCGGTTTGTTCATTGTGATGCTGGTACTGATGGGTGTGTATTACAATTACGTTGTTTCCGGTCTCCCTTCCCTTGAAGAATTGGAAAATCCCCGCCCGGAATTGGCGACCAAAATTTATTCGATCGACGGTGAAGTGCTCGGAACATTCTATTCCACAAAGAACAGAACCTATGTCAGTTACGATCAAATTCCCCAAAGCGTTATTGATGCACTGATATCCACCGAGGATAAGAATTTTTATCACCATTGGGGAGTCACTCCCTGGAGGTTCATCCGCGCACTCTTTAAAAACCTTATGGCGCTGCGTCTGAAGGAAGGTGCAAGCACGATTACCCAGCAGCTTGCGAAAAATCTGTTCGGTTTTCAACAGCGGGATGAAAGTGCATTCGACAAAGCAACTCGGAAATTGAGGGAATTCTTCTCTTCCGTAGAAATTGAAAAGAATTTTACGAAGCGGGAAATTCTTGAAATGTATCTCAATCAAATCTATTTCGGCAGGAGTGTGTACGGAATTTCCGCCGCTGCCGGCATCTATTTCGGAAAACAGGTTGAAGACCTGACCCTGGGCGAATCGGCGATGCTTGTCGCCATTCTGAACGGACCGGCCTACTACGATCCTCAGCGGCATCCTGAACGGGCGTACGCACGCCGTGATTTGGTTCTGGCATTAATGGTTCAGGAAGGGAAACTCTCGAAAGAAATGGCAGAAAAAGTAAAATCGGAGCCTCTGGTTTTTTCATCGAATGACGATACGCCGCTCGGACTTGCCCCTCACTTTGTGGAATATATCCGTCAACAGCTTCGTGATAAGGCGGATAAATACGGATTCAATATTTACAAAGAAGGATTATCGATCTACACGACGCTGGACAGCCGTATGCAGTCGTACGCCAACAAGGCGGTGGATGAACATCTGGCGGAACAACAGGAGCAGTTCAATAAAATTTGGAGCTGGAATAACAAAGGAGCTTTGCTGCATAAAATTCTGGACCGCTCCGTCCGGCAGACTGCCGCGTATAAATCAAGCACGAATAAGGACAGCGTCATCTCCTACCTGAAAAATAATGCACGATTTATCGATTCAATCAAACAGGTCGCGCAATCCATCGAGGTCGGCTTTGTCGCCCTCGATCCGAAAACGGGCGGAATCCGCGCAATGATCGGCGGAAGAAATTTCAGAACATTCGGAAGAGGATTGAATCACGTCACACAGATTCGCCGTCAGCCGGGATCGTCATTTAAACCGTTCGTCTATACGGTAGCGATTGACAATGGATATCCTCCCACGTATGAATTATTAAACCAGCCGATCACTGTCATCATGGAAGACGGATCCGAATGGCGTCCCGGAAATTTTGAAGGAGATGTCGGAGGCAAATCTACGCTCCGCAATGCACTTGTACAGTCGCTGAATCTTGTGACCATCCGCGTGATCATGGATATCGTCACAAGAGATCAGGTGGTCGATTATGCCGGACGGCTCGGAATAAAATCACCCGTTCCTCCCTACTATTCAATCGCGCTCGGAACGGCTCAGGTCACTCCTCTTGAAATGACCTCCGCGTACGGAGTGTACTCGAACGAAGGAGTGTATGTAGAACCGAATTCGATTCTCAAAATTGAAGATAAGGACGGAAATGTCATTGAGGAAAATTTCCCCGAGAAAAAAGAAGTTCTAAGCAAGGAAACGGCGTACATCATGACGAACATGATGGAAGACGTGATCAACAGAGGCTCCGGAATCAGAGTGAGAAACTTTTTTCATTTTCCCGCTGCAGGAAAAACCGGCACAACGCAGGATTATGCGGATGCATGGTTTGTGGGCTTCACGCCACAGCTTGCCGCCGGGGTCTGGGTGGGTTTCGACGATCAGTCCATCACGTTCAACTCGGCTGACGGTCAGGGCGGCAGGGCCGCTGCTCCTCTTTGGGGGCGGTTTATGAAATATGTGTATGAGGACAAAACCATTCCTGTGACGAAACCGTATTTCATCATGCCGAACGGCGTAGAGCGGGATACAATCTGTGCGGATACGAAAAAACTTGCGACTGAATTTTGTCCGGTGAAAATCACCGAAATTTTCAATTCAAAATATTTGCCGACGTATTGCGACCTGCACGTCAGTTCCGATTCGCTCGACAACGGCAATATCCGGGAATTTTAATTCCCGGTCACGCTTCAAATCGTTGTATCCTGTCGATGACAGCTCCCGCCACCTGATCCGCATTAATGTTGTGCATGCAGATAAATGTTCCGATCGGACATTCATCTCCGCCATGGATCGCGCAGGGACGGCATTCCAGCCCTTTTGTTTCGACGACAATATCCTCCGGACGATACGGCCCGAATCCGAACTCGGGCACAGTCGCTCCGAAGATTGCAACAATCGGTGTGGCGGTCGCGGTTGCAATATGCAACGGTGCACTGTCGTTTGTTACGAGTACGCTGCACCGTCGAATCAATTCGGCGGATTCCAATAAAGATAATTTGCCGGTAGCATCATGAATCCGATTGTGTCCGGTCGCATCAGCAATTTCTTTCCCAATCGCCGTATCTTCTTTTCCGCCAATAATGATAATATGATAATCTTTCAGCGACGGATGGTTGGATAATTCAGCGTATTTTGACGCGGGCCACCGTTTTGTATTCCATACGGAACCGGGGGCAATCGCAATCAATCGGCGTGAATGGAGTAAAGTGAGATCTCTTAAAAGAGCATCAACGGCTTTCGAATCGTCTGCCGAAGGAAAAAGTGCGGGAAATATTTTTTTATCATTTGAGATGCCGAGGGGTGACAAGAGGTGTATATTCCGTTCGATTTCATGATTGTCGCGAAGGTACTCTGCCGTTTTTGAATAAAGAAATTTCCCTGAGGCGTTTGCAAATCCTATCGTAACGGGTATTTTGCTCAGCGCAGTAACCAGTGAGGAACGAAATGAACGGTGAGGAACAACGGCAAGCGAGTAATGATTTTGACGCAGCCGCCGTGCCATCGAAAAAATACCTTTGATCCCCTTCTCTGCTCCTCGCTTGTCATAGGCAATCACATTCGCGATATCCGGATGTCCGGTCAGCAAGGAGCCCGCTTTCGGAGTCGTCACAACATCGATTGCCGATCCGGGATAGTTCTCTTTAAGCTTCCGTATCATCGGCAGAGTAAGAATGACATCGCCCAAAAATGCGGTTTGAATCACCAGGATTCGATCATGTTCCATCTATTGTGTGATCCTTCCCGTTTCGCCCTTACCGGTTTTCAGCGGAGAGTGTTTCCATCGTTTATGCATCCATAGCCAATGATCCGGGCGATTCACGATAAATCGTTCGAGTGCTTTCACATGCCGGCGCGTAATCAGTTCTATTTTTTCCGCATCTGTCCCACCGAGGTGCTGCGTGTCAATCTCTTCCATATCAATTCTGAATTTCTCCGGTCCTTCTCGGACAAGCATCAACATGATCATCGGTGCTCCAGTTCTCGCCTGAAATACAGCCGGTCCCTGATGAGTCGACGCCTGTCGTCCGAAAAATTCTACATAAATACCGCTTTCCGGACCGCTTTGATCTGCGATGAGCGCAACCCCTTCGTTGTTGGACAAAGCCCTCAAGGATTCCCGGAGCGCCCGTTCCATGACGAGCAATTTTGTGCCGAACCTCGTTCTCATGCAGGTCATAAAATTGTTGACGTACGGATTTCTCTGGTTCTGAACAATAATGGTGTATGATTGAGGAACAAACAGGGGGACCGACAACGCACATAATTCCCAATTGCCGTAATGTCCCGTAAGGATAATGACCCCCTTCCCTCTGCTCATAACTTCTTTCATTTTATCCGCATCGGGAAAAGAGATCATCGAACGGATTGTTGCCTCGGAAAGTTTATCGAGATAAAGAATTTCAAAATAGGCTGTGAAGAGATTCTTATACGACGCCAGCGCAATGTCATGGATTTCCTCCGGCGATTTTTCAGGAAATGCATGAATCAGATTATCCAGCACCAGCTGCTTCCGAATGCCGATGACCGAATACATGAATGAACCAAACGCACCGCCCATCCGCTGAACGGTGCGGAATGGGAATAATCTGATGAGGAAGAGTAAAAGAGAGAAGAAAAAAAATTCGATTCTGTTTTGCATAGCCAAAAATACAAAAGAGGGAGTGGAAATCAAAAGGAAGGAATTGCGGCGTGCATTATTTCGCCTTAAAGACGACAAGCGTAAAATCATCCGACTGGGCTGCCCCGGCGGTATATGCGCCTATCTCTTTTTTCAGCGCCTCGACAATTGCGGGGGCGGACAAACCAGTCAATGTGCCGACAAAGGACTCAAGGCGTTCTTCGGAATAATCGTTTCCCTGTACATCCATAGCCTCACTGACGCCGTCCGTATACATGATCACGCTGTCCCCGGACGAAAGAGTCACACTTCCTTCCTGATACGGAATAACGGTGTGCATCACTCCGAGAATCAATCCACCTTCAGTCAATCGTTCTACCCTCCCGTCAGCCCGGATGAGAAACGGAGGATTATGTCCGGCATTAACATAGCGAAACGTACGGGAGACGGGATCGAGCGATCCCCAGAAAAAAGTGATGAACTTATCAGTCCCCGTATTTCTGAAAATCAAATCGTTAATCCTTGCAGTAGCGGTCGGAAGATCGAGATTGAAAGGTATCAGGGCGTGAACGCTTGCCTGCAGATTCGCCATCAGCAATGAAGCGGGTGTCCCTTTGCCGGACACATCGCCGATCACCATCGTATAGGTGTTTTGCGGCGACGGTATCACGTCAAAATAGTCGCCTCCCACTTGATCTGAAGAAATATTCATCCCTTCAACTTCATAACCGGAAATGACCGGCAACGACTGCGGCAGCAATGCGCGCTGTATTTCGCGTGCGACGAGTAATTCACTCTCGAGTCTCTTCTTTTCGATGGTTTCTTCAAACAGGCGGGAATTTTCGATCGAAACGAAAGCAAGATTTGCCAGCGAATAAATAAACTCAAGATCGCTGATCGAATATGATCCTTTCCGAAGGCGGTCTCCCAGACATAAGACGCCGCGAACCTCATTCTGAATTTGCAGCGGAACAAGAGCAACGATACGCTCTTTGGCGAGATGCTCCTTCAGCAATCGATATTGTTTCTTTGCAGGGATGTTTACTGTCAGCATCGGCGACACGGTCAATTGAAAAATACTTGAAGCGTCCGATTCCAGGAACGCGCCCGATATTTTCGAATAAATGCTCTTACCTTCTTTGAATATTATTGCAAACCGGTTTGTTCCTACCTGACCCATCAGTGTAAGAGAAAATAATTTCAACAAACGTTGCTGATCGAGAATACCGCTGAATTCTTTTGCGAGTTCAAACAACGTTTTTAATTGATGGACTTTTTCATCCAGCGTACGGTTGATCGTTTTTATATGATCAAAGGAAATTCCCTTTTCGATTGCCGTTGCGGAAACACTGAGCAGCGTCTCGGTAAATTTTTTTGCCGCCGCTGTCAACGGCCGAAGCGGTTGTTCGCTTACGCCGAAATACCCCACCACGGTTCGCTGTGAAATGATGGGAAACAACAGCGTAATACCGCAGGAATGCAGTGCGGGGGAAATTGTTTTATCCACCCGTAGCTTCCCCTGTCGAACGCTGGAAAGAGTCACATCGTGAGGCAGGTTTCCTTTCGAAATTCCTTTTGCCGTCGCCAACCTGAATGATTTTCCTTCGCCGCGAATCAGTATCACAGCTTTTGTCGCAAGCAGCTTTCCCATCAATGTTAACAGGAGCGTATTCAGGATAAATGGTAATTCGAGGGAAGAGTTGACCACCTGACTGAATTCAAAGAGAGAACGCAGGTCCGAATCGTCGGGTGATGTGTGGGATCGCCGTGTCAAAGCGTTACTGGAGAGTCTTGGTCATTCGAAGCACATTTTTATCCGTCTGCGGATGAAATTCCACCTTATCCATGATGCGTTTCATCAAATATACGCCGAGACCGCCGCGCTTATACTTCTGCAGATAATCCTTCATATCGGGAGTCTTAATATCCGCCGCATCAAAATGCCTTCCCGTATCCGTGATGATAATTTCAAAATCATTCCCCTTCCGGGAGACGGCCACATCAATGGACTGATCGGGTGCATAATTATATCCGTGTTTAATGATGTTCGTACATGCCTCATCGACGGCAATCGTGATCTTATTGATCTCGTCGTCGCCGAATCCATGATCCCGCGCGAGCGTGGAAATAAAATTCCGGACATCGCTCAGACGTTCGGTCTGACTCGGAATTGACATTGAGGAATGATATGGTTGCGGACGCGCCATTGGAAATTAATAATTACTGCTTCTCGTCAAATTTTTTGGCAGCCTCTTCTTCTGCTGTCAGGATATCATAGAGCATCGGAAAACCCAGCAGGTCGAAAATATTGAATACTTTCTGAGACATGTCCGATAGTTTAATGTCGCCGTTGTGGGAGCGGACATCTTCTATAAATGCCATGAAGACTCCCAGTCCGGCGCTGGAGATGTACGACAATTCCTTGCAATTCACAATCAGCCGGTATTTCTTTTCATTCAGCATCGTTTGAAATGCATCTTCCAGCACGGGTGTCGTGTGGGCATCCAAATACCCTTTCAACTCCAAGACGTGGATATTGTTGTCCCGCGATCGGATCTGAATTTTAAATTCGCTCATACATACTCCTAAAAGAATAAACGATGTGTAATCAACTTAGTTCCATGACAATCATCCGAAATATCCGGATGTTACTGCCATTTGATGACGAAAATTGTCAAATCATCCTGATATCCGGCGGCATCGGTGTACTTCCACACCGATTGGATGATCGATTCCTTAATTTCCTCCGCGGATCCGGATTGGTGCGCCTTCACGATCTCCAGCAAACGTTCATATCCGAATTCCTCGTCTGCGGAAGAACGCGATTCCGTCACCCCATCCGTATAAAAGACGCAGACATCGCCGCTCTTCATCTGAATGGTTTTTTCTTCGATGGTGTCGTTGAAAATCGGACCGTTCCGCATCCCCAAACCGATCCCCTTCGGTTTAATAAATTCATGCTTCGATGAGGAGAGATAGAGAATCGGGCAATGTCCTGCCCGGGAAACAGTCAGTATTCCGGTTCGGACATTGAGAGTCGAATAAATTAAGCTAATAAACGACCGTTTGTCAATACTCGACACGAGAGATTCATTCGCCTGAATCATAAATTCCCTGGGCGACCGGAATATTTTGGCCAGCGACTGAAAGATGCCTTTCACTTCGGCCATATAAAACGCCGCTCCCACCCCTTTGCCGGACACATCGCCAACGACGATGCCGACTGTCTCTTCGTCAATGCGGATGATATCATAATAATCGCCTCCCACCTCAAGCGCAGGTGTGGAGATTGCTTTCATATCGACGGTTGAAAATTCCGGAAGTGTCTGAGGAAGCAGCCTCTTCTGCATTTCCTGCGCAAGCATTAGTTCTCTCTGCAGCCGTTCCTTCTCAAACGACTGCTCAATCAGCCGTGCATTCTCAATGGCAATGGCGACCTGATCGGCAAACCCTGAAAGGATCTCCGTATCATCCTGATCAAACCCGTACTCGATCTCCTTGGTGGCGTAGATAATTCCGATCACGCTCTGATGCGATAACAGCGGCACGATGAGCAGAGAACCTGCTTTTTTAATTTTCGGAAGATGGCCTGTTCGTTTATCGGAACCGACGGCATCGATCATTAAGGCCTTTTTGGTCAAACAGACAATGTTCCGTAACGACGAATCGCCTCCGGAGATGATCATGGTTATTTCATCTTCGTCGATATTTTTACGGGCCATCACTCCTCCCGCACGGTCCTTCCCATCCGCTGCAATGATCTCGATCCATACGCTTGTTGCATCGACCACTTCCGCCGTCATTTTTGTTGCCGTTTCCGCAAGATCCTTAAGATCGAACACTTGATTGATCAGACGGTTTAAATTATGCAGCGAACTGATTTCCGTCTGCTTTCGTTCAAATGCATCGGCCGTCGGCAGGTGAAATAATGTGCTGCTGAATGCCATGCCAAAATATACCGCACCCAATATCGAGGTGAGCTGCACAAAAGTGAACAACCCCGCATTAAAATAATAGAGTCCCTTTTCTGCCCAACCCGCATCCTGCGAGAACAGGACGAGAATGACGAGAAATCCGAAGAACGACAGAAGCGAATAGAGCAGAGCGTAAATTTTTTCTCTCCTCGGCAGATACGCGATCCATCCCAATCGGAAAGAATTTACCACGATCATGAGAATCGAAATTCCCATAAACAATCCGCTGATCACGGATTCTTCAAGAGGTTTATACAGCAATTGCGAAAGCGATGCAACAAGAATACTTGAAGTGAGAATGACAAAATTTCTAAGCGTGGTTCGTTTTCTTTTATAGAGGATTAGATCTTTTATGTATAACAGCGTTGCAATGGCGAAAATACCTGCTACGGTGCTGAATAAGGAAGAAAATAGGATAGTTTGATAATCCCTCGGATAGAGAGTCAAATCCCTCGTCTCGAATCCTTTGAGAGGAAGAAAACTGATGAGGAGATATAATCCCAAAAAAAGTCCTGCAAACGCCGCCACGGAACCGATGGCATGAACGATGCCGCGCTGCCGCTCTCTTCTCACTATCCTGAGATAGAGGTAAATTAAGCCGAAGATCAACATGATGCAGAGCGTCCTGACGTGCAGAATCAGCGAGGTGTCGACATCAATGTTCTTGGCAGCGGCATTGATCGTAAAAACGACAGCGGAAAAAATAAAAGCTCCGGACAGGAGCAGAATTTTTTTCAAGCGCATGAATTCATCGGGAAGTAAATGGTGTTCATTTAGTTCGGATTTTACGGTGAAAAGTTACGTCCGGCTGTCAAAGTAGAGAATTAATGCTTGAATTACAACGAAGCGACAGTGACCCCGATGATGAATTTTCCATTGATTTTAGAGCGTTTTTCCATTATATTTTTCTCCTTGAACTACTTTTCAATCTAACAACACGAGCACTTGTGGAGGTTTATTTGTGAAAAATAATCGCGGTAAGCTGTTCTTTATCATAGCGACGTTTATTCTGGCTCTCTATTTCCTTTTTCCCACCTATCAATCGTATTACTTTGAGAAGGAAGTTTCCTCCTTATCAGGAGAAGACAGTCTTTCATATGTTGCCGAAAATGAAGTGTCGATGAGAGAAGCGAAGGGAAAACGAATTAAGCTCGGATTGGACCTTCAGGGCGGCATGCGCGTCGTCATGGAAGTCAATGTTCTGAAAATGCTTGAGCAGATTGCCAAAAACAAAGACGATCAGTTCAAGGATCTCATTGCCGAAATCGATCGGGAAGCCCGAACCAGCGATGAGAACATTATTTCACTGTTTCAGAAAGCATTCGAAGCAAAACAGGTACGGCTGAGCAGATACTACGGAAGTTTACGGGAAGACAACGACGAAATTCTGAATCGTCTTCAGGACGAAACAAATAAGGCGGTCGATCGCGCGATGGAAATTATCCGAAACCGCGTTGACCAGTACGGAGTTTCGGAGCCGGCCATTCAAAAACAAGGCGGCCGACGCATCATTGTAGAATTGCCCGGAGTGTCGAAGGAAGAAGAAGTCCGGCAGCTCCTGCAGGGCACGGCGTTGCTTGAATTTAAATTGATGAAGGATCCGGAAATCATTTACAAAACGATGGAAGCGGTGGATAAGTATCTGGCAGGCAAAGGATTTGTAGATTCGACCGCCGGCGGCGACACCACCAAAAAAGCTTCACAGCAGCAGAATACACTTTCTGCTCTGACCAATAAATCCGATACGGGCGCAAGCGCCATTTCGGATGCACAGAAAACACCGGAACAACTTGCCAAAGAACACCCCTTCCTCTTCCTTGCCCGTCCTAACCAGCAGGGAACCGGCGAAGCATATGTTTCCGAAAATGATAAAGACAAAGTGCTCAGAATTCTTGCACGTCCGGATGTGAAAAAACTTATTCCGTCCGACATGGCTTTTTATTTTTCGTCAAAACATCTGTTCATCAGCGAAGGAGTGAAATATTTCGGTCTGTTCGGATTAAAAAAATCGCCTGAATTAACCGGAAGCGTCATTGTTGATGCCCGCGCCACGATTGACCCGAATTTCAATCAGCCGATTGTAACAATGGAAATGAATAACGAAGGCTCCCGTGAATGGTCGCGTATCACCGGTGCGAACGTCAACAAACGGATGGCCATCGTGCTGGATGATGCCGTATTCTCGGCTCCGAACATTCGCGGTAAAATCACCGGCGGACGTTCTCAAATTGAAGGAATGGAAAATATTGAGGAAGCACGGCTGCTGGAAATTATTCTGAAAGCAGGTGCATTGCCTGCTCCGGTTGAAATCATGGAACAACGAAGCGTCGGACCGTCGCTTGGAACAGACTCGATTCTAGCAGGAACCAAATCGTTCATGTATGCACTGGCAATCATTGTCCTGTTTATGATTATGTATTACCGCACAGGCGGTCTGGTTGCAAATTTTGCATTGCTGATCAATATCCTCTTCATCTTTGCCATCCTGGCGGCATTCGGCGGAACAATGACGCTCCCCGGAATCGCCGGCATTGTATTGACGATCGGTATGGCTGTGGACGCGAATGTGCTGATCTATGAACGTATCCGCGAAGAATTGCTGACACACAAAGTCTTAAGGACCGCGATTGATGCCGGGTATGATAAAGCGTTCAGCGCAATTCTGGATTCCAACGTCACCACGTTTTTCTCCGGCATTGTGCTCTATCAGTTCGGAACCGGTCCTGTGCAGGGATTTGCATTGATTCTGATGATGGGTGTTGCGGCGAATCTGTTTACCGCCATCGTCATCACACGCGTCGTCTTTAACCTGATGGTTGAGCGGGGTTCCAAAGCAATTAACTTCGGCTGATGCCGAACAGCGTCTTTTCCAATTATCGTAACGAATTTTTTGACTGAGGAGAATTTACTCAATGCATTTTTTCAAGAAAACTAATTTTGATTTCATGGGCAAGAGAAAGATTTTCTATTATATTTCTCTTGGAACACTGCTCATCGGACTTGTCGGCATTTTCGGCAAAGGATTAAGCTTCGGAATAGATTTTCTCGGCGGTACAGAACTGCTGCTGCGCTTCGAAAATCCGCCGGCAGTCGCCGATATCAGAAAAGCGATGGATAATATCGGTATCAAGGGAAGCGAAATTAAATCGTTCGGATCACCGAACGATATTTTGATCTTCACTTCGGAGCAGGAAGAAGGTGCTGCAGTAGCGGAACGGATCAGAACGGAACTCCAGGAAGAATTTCCGAACAATACGTTTACCGTTTTGCGGGAAGATAAGATCGGACCAAAGATCGGTGCTGAACTCCGGAGAAACGCAATGTACGCAGTGGGCGCCTCCCTGTTGATCATCATGATTTATGTCGGATTCCGATTCCAGTTCATTTATGGATTGGCCGGTGTCATAGCAATATTTCACGATTTCATTGCAACGCTCGGCATTATCGTGCTTCTCAACGGAGTCTCCCCTCACCTGAATCTGGAAATCAATCAAACGGTGATGGCGGCATTTCTTACTTTGATCGGATTCTCCATCAATGACACGGTTATCGTGTTCGACAGAATCCGTGAAAACCTGAAAATTCACAAAGCCGATTCACTGTTCCAAATAATGAACCGATCAATCAATGAAACCCTCAGCCGGACGGTCATCACCGGAGGAACGGTCATTTTGGTGCTGATCGTACTGATGATTTTCGGCGGTGAAGTGAACAGAGCATTTGCCGCCACATTCTTTATCGGCACTGTGCTCGGAACGTATTCTTCAATTTATGTCGCAAGCGCGCTTGTGCTTGATTTTACCCAGCGGCAGGCAAAGAAAAAGAAATAATCCTGCGGGTGTCACCTTGCGGATGAACCTTTGTGTTTTTTAACAGCCGTCGAAGTAATTTAGACAGCGGCTTAATCGGACTTCGTCCAAAAAACAACGGAAGCAGACGACTATGAAATTTTCAACAAAAGAATTGAACGCCGTCACCGTGATCAAAATGGAAGGAAGCATGCTGGGCGGCCCCGAAGCATCAGAATTGAACGGAGCGCTTCACAAACTTCTCGATGCCAAGAAAAAACACATTGTGGTCGATCTCAGCGGCGTTTCATTGATGAACAGCTCCGGTCTCGGTATGCTCATCGGCGCCGTTACAACGATGCGCAATGCGGGAGGAAATCTGAAAGTGGCTTCGTCATCGGAAAAAGTTGCCCAGGTCTTCAAGATGACAAAGGTATCCGGCGTTATTGAACTCCACGATACGGTAAAAAGTGCCGTGGAAAGTTTCAAATAGCAGTCCGGTTGACATCGTATGAAAAAAAATGGACGGTCTACCGTCCATTTTTTTTATCTCAATGTTACCGAAATAATTGTATCTCCCGCCATAATTTTTCCAACAACATCGTTCTCTTTCGTATAACCGAATATCGTGTATCGGTAATCCAGATGAGGTGTCGCACAATGAGTCACAAACCATTGTGATCCTTCCGTATCTTTTCCCGCACTTGCCATACCAACCGCACCTTCGGAATATGTGAACGCAGGATGTACTTCCGTCCTTATGGCATAATTCGGACCACCGCTGCCGGTTCCCAACGGATCGCCTCCCTGAATGACAAAATTGCTGACTACCCTGTGAAATATCAGTCCGTCGTAAAATCCTTTTTTTGCCAAAAGAATAAAGTTGAGAACTGTAAACGGTGCGGCATTTTTTTCAAAACGGACGTTAATCACACCCTTGCTTGTTGTGATCACCGCTCCCTCATACTTTTTCAATTCGTTCAACTGCTCGGGAAAATAAAAAGGAGTATACGAATCGGTTTTTTTTACAAAACGAACCGGTGAACTCTTTCCGGTGATTGAGAGGTACGATCGTTCCGATGCCCGTCGTATAACTTCTTCCTGATTCGACAAACCTTTTTCTACTGAGGATAGCACTGTCGAATCACCGATGTCGGAAAAAAGATTCACCAGTTCCACCATCGGTTCGGTGTCGGCGGGAGATTCCATTTCCATGAATGCGTCGTTCAACTGAGGAAGAAATGCCTTTCGCAGATTTTTGTCAAACAAACTGTCCTGAAACGACAGAGCGGCATAGTACGATATACCGGCATCCCTCTTTTGGAATTGATCTGCTGCCAGCTTTAGGAAATTTCGTTGAACGGAAATATCTGAGACTCTTGCCAGCGAGTGATATGCTTCGATAGCTGCCGCAATGACCGGAGATCTTGAAGAAGATTGGATTGCCTTTTCAAATTCCGGCGCTGCCTGCATCGCCTTTGTTGCACCGAGTGCCCGCAGAATTTCTGCCGCATCGTATGGTTGCCCCTGTTTCCACTCGCCAATCAGCGGTATTGCGGCAGAACCATAAGTAGAAGCAAGTAATTTCCGTATTTCATGTTTCACCGTCCGGTGAGTTTTTTCTGATTGAAGGAATCTGACGATCTGCATGCTGTCGGGCATTGCGTTCGAGTATGCAATCACCTCTCGGTACGTGCTGACGGCTGTCAGTGCGATATGCTCATGTTCGTCCTGAAACAACGAGAGCAACGCATGCTGAACTCTCGCTGTGCGCCGTAACGATCGTATCGCATTGACACGGACTCTCCAGTCGACGTCACCTGCTGCATGCTCAAGCAGTAATGATCGGGAGGCAGAATCCTTCAGCATTCCGAGCAGCGATGCACTCCACATCCTTATCGTCGGCGAACCGGAAGTCATATTTTCCTTGATGCCGAAAGCAAACATTCTGACTCCGGAAGTGTCATTGGTTCTCATCAATGCATACACTGCGTCTTGTTTGAGCAGCGAATCCGTCATGAGTGAACCGGCAAAGGCCGTGGCAGATGAATCGATAATTTTTCTGTTGGCAAATCTTATAATGGATCGGAGAGTAAAATATCTATTGGAATGACGCAGTATATTCGGTTTCGTGATTCGTATTAAATCCGCAGCGTTTCCGGTCATGCCGATTCCGTTATACAGCGCAGCAAGAACAGTGGAATCATTTTCGCCGGTGATTCTTTCAAACAGTGCTGCAGCACTCCCCTTTCCTCCTGTCATTCCTAAAGCAAATGCCGCCATTGCACGTACGCTTGGATATTTGTCACGCAGCAATGGAATAATATTCTGAACGACGGAAGTATCCTGAATATTGGCAACCGCCAACAACGCCCATTCCCTTTCTTCGGCGTTGGGGTACCGTAAAAATGAGTGCAACGCTTCCGATTTACCATCCCGTTTATCCTGAAGGATCCGAATCTCACGGATTGAGGGCTGACTGACAAGAGATGATGCACAGAATGCAGTCAAAAGAAAATACAGTATGATTCGAACATTAGAGGCGGTTGCTGACATTGTTGACTTCTTTCGGATGAAGTTAGAGTGCGGGCAGATTAAAAAGGGTCCGTGCATTTGCCGTGGTTCGTTCGGCGACATGCTCTACAGATACATCAAGAATTTCCGCAATTCGATTCGCGATGATGGGAATGTACGACGGTTCATTTCTTTTTCCTCTGAACGGCACCGGAGTGAGAAACGGCGAGTCGGTCTCAACCATGATTCGGTCGAGACCGATGGCTCTCACAACATCGGGCATTGAATTTTTTTTGAATGTTACCGGACCGGGAAATGAAACATAGAATCCGAGATCGAATAATCTGTTCGCCTGACCGGCATCGCCCGTAAAACAATGGAACACTCCTCTGTTTATTCCGTTTCTCCATTCCGGATGTTCGACTGCTGTTGCCGCAACGAGATCAATCGCATCCTGCACCGAATCCCTTGTATGGACGATAATGGGTAAGTCATGCGTTACGGCTAGATTAATCTGCCGTGAGAATATCTCCTGCTGATATTCGCGCGGGGACGTATCGTAAAAATAATCAATGCCGATTTCGCCGACAGCCACCACTTTTTTGTGTCCGATCATTTCCTCGATACGGCTCATTCCATCGTCCGAAAATGTCTTCAGATCCAAAGGATGATATCCTACGGCAGCGAATACCGATTGGTATTGTTCTGCAATCGCAATCGCTTGTTCGGCGGTATCGGGATTTGTGGCTGGAACGATAAACGACGTAACATTCGACTCCAGTGCACGGTTAATCACCGCATCCAGATCATGGGCGAAGTCTTCATAAAACAAATGGCAGTGCGAATCAATAAACATACTATCCTAAAGATTGAAGCGTGATTACTTAATTATTCCCTCGAATGTCAGAACATAAGAACGCGGGGGTGAAACATTGCCGATCAACTCATTATAATTGTACCCGAATATGTTTTTTACGTTAAACGAACAGCGCAACGGATATCCGCTGATCGCGAGATCTGACAGAAGACGCGCATCTACAACGTGGATCGGTACACGCCGGCTTCCGTTCTTGATCGGTGCCAATTCAACGAGTGTTTCGTCAATTGTTTCAATTCTGCTGACATACCGGTAATCAAGTCCGATCGATACAGGCGGGAATCGGTATAACGTATTGATCCCGGCGATATGCCTCGGTCGAAATCGAAGGAATGTGTTTGAAACGGTATTGATCGCCCAGTTATAATTATAATGTCCGTCAATGGAAAGCGACCGGTCGAGTGCATGAGTAAACATGCTCAATTCGAAACCCTGGATGCGTGCCTGTGTGATATTCTTGAAATTCACCGTCACTGCTTTCAGCACCGTATCGCTTTGAACGTTCGGTTCAATAAGATCATAAAAATCAGAATGGAAGAGAGCCCATTCGAATCTTGCATCGGAAGACAATATGTTTGTGCCGCTGATTTCATATGTCGCACTGACCTCCGGTTTCAGATTCGGACTCGGAATAATGATTGCCGCGCTGCCGGTATTTGCCGTCGAGGTGTAGTACTCCCCGATTGACGGTGCTCGAAATCCACGGCCGGCTGATGCGCGGATGGTATGATATTCGTCAACGCTGTACCGTATTCCAAATTTCGGATTGGTCTGCTGATGCGTGGATCCCCCGCTGATCTGTTGAGCGTCATGACGAATACCTGCCGAAACGGATAGGTCAGACGATAATACGTATTCATTCTGAACGTACAATGCGGCACCGTTGCCGTCATGAATGCCGAAAATGTCCGAATCAACATCTTCGAACGAACCGACGATACCAAATGTCAAAATATTCCTCTCCGTCAGCGACAGATTTCCCTGAATTTCCGATACAAATGCATCGGACACCGATCCGTCAAGCCGTACGCCGGTGGCGCTGTCTCTGTGCCAATTCCCCCGGAAATGAGAGGCATGGACAGCATAGAAAAATTTATCATTAATAAAATGCTTGTATTGAACTCCGGTATTAAACCGGAGCGACGATGTCGTCACATTCCGCTGCGCATCGGCGGGAATCAATGCATTCTTCAGATCCTTCCACCAGAGAAAGTCACCTCGGTATTGCTGAAAATAATTGGATGTAGCCGTCATCGATTGGTACGGAGAAATGTCGTACGTTAATTTCACAAATCCATTATACCGACGCAGCCAGTCCTGTTCACGGTAACCGTCATCGGACAGCCGCTGCAATGAGGCAGTGATGCCGAGTCCGCTTTCCTTCATGGAGATTCCCGCCGACTGACCGTTTACATACCGTGTCTTGCCGCTCCAATTCCATTCGTCGTACTGAGGATCGGAATACATTCCGCCGTACGTTCTCCACCAGAGTTCCGTCTCCTCTCCGATTTCCTTCGTCAACACATTAATGACTCCTCCGAGGGCTCCCGAACCGTACAATGCCGAACCGGCTCCCTTCACCACTTCAACTCTGTCGATATGAAACACCGGAATTGATTCAAACGTAATCTCTTTCGTATCGCCCGTAAGAAGCGGGACACCATCCACCAGCATCAAAATTCTGCTCCCCACACCTCTGCTGTATCCGCTGGAAGCCCGGATATTTATCTGCGACTGCTGGAAATTGACACCGGGAATATATCGGAGAGCTTCATCAAGGGAAATTGAATTCCGTTCTTCAATCGAACGTGCTTCCAGTACATTCATGCTTACCGGGATTTCTTCCAGCGATTGCGGCCGTTTGCTTGCGGTAACGACCACGGTTTGAGTCTGAACGGGAGATGTCGGCAGTTCGATGATAAGATTCTGACTGAGGTCATCGTTCAACGTATACGACACGGATTTGTATCCGATTGCAGAAACCGATATCACCCTCCGCGCAGCAGGAACATTGGTTATTGAAAATGAACCGTCGGTACCGGTTGACACGCCTAATGTTGTATTCTTCACCATCACCGAGGCTCCGACGATCGGACTGCCGTCGTCCGCTGAGACTACTCTTCCCTTCAGACTGTTGACGGATTGAGTAAACAGAATTCCGGGAGTAATCAACAACAGAATAAATAGACTCCGTTGCATCGGAACCAAAAATCCGAACGCTGCCGTATGTTTATTCAGTATGTTAATGCGCATCAACATTCTCATCATGGAACCCTGAATGGTTGCGGAGGCAGGTTGTAAAAATCGACAGTGAAATTGATATTCCGTTTGAAAACACCGTCAGTGATTATGACCGGAGTCGGGATCGAATCATTTCCCGTTGAACTGTACACCGCTACCACTTTCCATTGTGAAAAAACGTCAATGCCGAATTGCTGAACGATGGCGACATAATAATACGTTTTTGGTTTTACAAAAAAATCATAGTGAACGGTTTTTCCTGAATCAACAGTCTGACGGAGATCATCACTGAACGGAATAACACCCTCGATGACTTTAAGAATAAGCGGCTGGAATAACGTATCAACGGGGAAATATGGTACGGCAACGATGCGCAAGTCCCTGATGCTGTCGGCAGGGGGTTTTTTGCTGATGTATGTGATCGTCCCGCCGAAACCGGGTTCGACGACATCGTGAGGATTCAATCCCTGCTCATCGCATCCGGCTATGCAGAGCATCCCTGCCACAACAAGGACGATAGATCGTACTATGCGATTCATGGGCAAATTTGAACAGATTTTATTACAAAATCACGAAAATATTTGTATATTTCGAAAGGAAAAATAAAGGATTTCACCATGAAGGTTTCGTCATTCGTTGTACTCTCATTGTTGTGTTCCTCACTCCTGTACTCCCAACCAATCTTCAAATCATATCAGGCAGACGAGGTATTAACGGCAGAACAATGTTTCGATGTCGTTAAAACAGTTTGGGATGAACTGAAAAAACTATCCGAAGCATATCATGCTGAAGTTGCCGAAAAGAATGAATTCGAATCTACATCTGAATATAAGGCGCGTATTCAGAAGAGTAAAGACGATTACATAGGAAAAATTAGAAAGTTTTATAGCGAAAATCGTCTTAATTCCCGGACTTTTTCCGTTTGGATGAATGCAACGTTGGTGAAATACGATGCCGATAATCAAACGTACGGCATTAAATCAACCACCGAAATTCTTATTCAGCCCAAAAAGAAGCATGTCATCGTTTCCGTGCCTGCCAATAAATATCTGGCGATTACTGAAAAGGATATCAAGGGATACCGCAGAGCATACATCCATTTGAACACCAATCCCGAGTTCACCTGGTTTGTGAACAAACAGACCGCCCAGGAGGCAAAAAGCAACGAAAGCAACATCTTTTTTAAAGTGTCGTTCATGTTTGACATCATTTACAATGACGCCGCCGACATCATCGATTTGCAGATCATCCCGACTAAAATTTCACTCATGAACCAGGGAGAAAAATTCACCTACTGGAGTGAAGATATTCGCTGAGGTACGTTATGAAGAATTTCCGACAAAGCATCATCTCTCTGATCTCCGATGCGTCCAGCAACCTGCCACCCGATGTCCGTAAAGCAATCCAAACTGCACAGAAACGCGAAGAGGCGGGCACACGCTCCGCCATGGCGCTCGAAACGATTGCCACGAATATCGACATGGCGTGCGATGCTGTAGGACCAATCTGTCAGGATACCGGAATGCCGACGTTCATCATCCACACGCCGGTCGGTGCAAACCAGATCGAGATGAAGGCATGGATCAGGGAAGCAATTGTGGAATGCACCAAGGAAGGAATTCTCCGTTCCAATTCCGTTGATTCGCTGACAGGAGAGAACAGCGGCGATAATCTCGGCGAGGGAACGCCGATCATGCATTGGGAACAATGGAAGAATGACGATGAAGTCGAAGTAAAACTTATCCTTAAAGGCGGCGGATGTGAAAACAAAAACATCCAATATTCATTGCCGACGGAATTGGAACACCTCGGGAAAGCGGGACGAAATTTAGAAGGAATTCGTAAATGTATTCTTCATGCCGTCTGGCAGGCACAGGGACACGGATGTGCGATCGGAGCGATCGGCGTCTGTATCGGGGGCGACAGGACGTCCGGATATGATCATGCAAAAATGCAGCTCTTCCGCCCACTCGACGATACCAATCCCAATCCCACTCTAGCCGAACTCGAACAATACATCATGAAACATGCGAACGAACTCAACATCGGCACCATGGGCTTCGGCGGAAACTCGACACTCATCGGATGCAAGATCGGAGCTCAAAACCGGCTTCCGGCAAGCTTTTTTGTATCTGTCGCATATGACTGCTGGGCATTCCGGCGTCAAGGCGTCGTATTGGATGCGAAAACAGGCGACATTAAACGATGGCTATATAAAGATGATGCACCGGTGATCACAATGGGAAAAAGCAGCGAGATTACCCTTTCAGGCAATGAAATTACATTAACGACACCGATCAGTGAAGAAACAATAAAATCTCTGAAAGTGGGCGATGTCGTTCTTGTCAGCGGCAAAATGTATACCGGACGGGATGCTATCCATGCCCATTTGATGAATAACAAACCGCCTGTCGATTTAAATGGACAAATACTGTATCACTGCGGTCCGGTGACATTGAAAAAAGATGGTAAATGGAAGATTACTGCAGCCGGTCCGACCACCAGTATGCGGGAAGAACCATATCAGGCAACAATCATTAAAAAGTACGGCCTGCGGGCTGTGATGGGAAAAGGCGGGATGGGAAAAACCACACTCGCGGCACTGAAAGAACATGGAGCGGTGTATTTAAATGCCATCGGTGGTGCGGCGCAATATTATGCCAAATGCATCACCTCCGTGGACGGCGTCGATCTCGAACAATTCGGTTTGCCGGAAGCGCTCTGGCACATCACGGTAAAAGATTTTCCTGCAATTGTGACGATGGATGCGCATGGTAACAGCCTGCATGCGGATGTTGAAACACTTTCTGCAAAAGAGCTCTCGGCTTTTGCACAACCGGTTTACTAATTACTTCCTTGGGAGCATTATGGCAAAAGAAACCTTAACAATCACCGACAACCGCACCGGCAGCAGTTACGAACTGCCGATTTCGCACGGAACCATCAATGCCGTGGATCTTCGGAAAATAAAGGTTAATGACGACGATTTCGGCATGATGACGTACGATCCTGCATTTATGAACACAGCTTCCTGCAAGAGCACCGTCACATTCATCGACGGCGACAAGGGCATCCTTCGGTATCGCGGTTATCCGATTGAACAACTTGCAGAAAAGAGTTCATATCTTGAAGTAACATACCTTTTGTTATACGGAGAATTACCGGACAAAAAGCAGTTAACCGATTGGGAAAACAACATTAAATCCCACACCTATATTCATGAAAATGTTAAAAAATTGATGGAAGGATTCCGGTACGATGCCCATCCGATGGGAATGTTCATCAGTACCGTTGCCGCTCTTTCCACCTTCTATCCGGAAGCCGGTAAAGTTCTCGATCCGGCCATTCGTCAAAAACAAATTCTCCGTTTAATCGGAAAGGTGCCGACCATCGCGGCATTTTCATACCGCCACATTAAAGGGATGCCGTACATTTATCCCAACAACGATCTGACATTCATACAGAATTTTCTGAACATGATGTACAGCATAGGAACACCTCGATATGAAGTGCCGGAAATTTTTGAAAAGGCGCTGAACATCCTCTTCATCCTTCATGCAGATCATGAACAGAATTGCAGCACCAGCGCTATGAGAAATGTCGGCAGTTCGCGTGTGGATCCCTACTCCTCCACTGCTGCCGCTGCCGCTGCTCTGTACGGTCCGCTCCACGGTGGTGCCAACGAAGCGGTGTTGCGAATGCTTGACCAGATCGGATCCATCAAAAACGTGCCGGCATTTATCGAAAAAGTGAAAAGCGGCGAAGGAAAGCTGATGGGATTCGGTCACAGAGTCTATAAAAACTATGATCCGCGTGCCAAGGTAATCAAACAATTGGCCGATGATATTTTCAAGGTGACCGGCGTTGATCCAAAACTGGAAATCGCCCTCGAACTGGAACGGATCGCCTTGAATGACGAATATTTCATCAAACGGAAATTGTATCCAAACGTTGATTTTTACTCTGGATTAATCTACAAAGCGATGGATTTCCCGATGGAATTTTTCCCAGTGTTGTTCGCAATTCCGCGTACATCCGGATGGATTACTCACTGGCAGGAAATGGTTCAGGACGAGGAACAAAAGATCGCACGGCCTCGGCAAATCTACCTGGGACATGACAGCCGGGATTACGTCTCCATCGAAAAACGAAAGTAAGCATACGTCCAGATCGACCGGTCTCCGCAATTGCGGAGACCTTTTTTTTCTGACTGAGTGTAACAGAGATTTTGCCCGCCGTTTTTTTAATTAGGGAGAATGAATATGAAAGCGACCATTAACAATACACTGTTGCGGTATATCGATGTCGGTTCACCGAACGCCGTTCCCGTCATTTTCATTCATGGATTTCCATTCAGCCACAAGATGTGGAATTTTCCCGGCGGACAAATTGAAGCTTTAAGCGCCACAAACCGGGTTGTGGCTTTCGATCTGCGCGGACATGGCGAAAGCGAAGTCGGCACCGGACATTATTCCATTGAACTGTTCGTGGATGATCTTTACGCGTTAATGGACCATCTTTCCATACCGAAAGCAGTGTTGTGCGGACTGTCGATGGGAGGATATATTGCCCTGCGGGCTGTAGAACGAAATCCCGAACGGGTTCTGGGACTCGTGCTTTGCGATACCAAAAGCGAAGCGGACAGTAATGAAGCAAAGATCAAACGCGCCAACGGAATCAAATTTGTTCAGGCCAACGGCATGAAATTTTATGCACAGGATTATGTGAAAATTGTCTTTGCCCATTCGTCCTTCGATACTCACCCCGAGGCGGTAAAATCTATTCAAAGTATTGTGGAACGGACGGCTCCGATTTCCATTTTTGGAACACTTCTGGCACTGGCATCACGAACAGACACAACTGCACATCTGCCGAACATAAAATGTCCGACATTGATTCTTGTCGGAGAAAAAGACTCGGTGACTCCCGTTGCTGCGTCTAAAGCTATGAACGATGCCATCCCCGGCTCTGAAATGTTTGTCATTCCTCAGGCAGGTCACGTCAGCAACATGGAAAATCCTGCCGAGTTCAACAAGCACCTCGTCCCATTTGTGACAAAAATAAAGTCGGTGGCCTAAGTTTGATGCGCATACACGGAATACTGCCGACAGTTATGTTATAACATGGCTTCCACCATTCCATCCCTTCACCGGAAAATTATTTCGTGCGAACGATGTCCTCGCCTTGTTGAGTGGCGTACCGACGTTGCACAAACCAAAACGAAACGTTTTATGGATTGGGAATACTGGGGCAAACCGGTCCCCGGGTTCGGCGATCCGAAAGCAGAACTGTTGCTGGTGGGACTCGCACCTGCAGCCCATGGAGCAAACCGAACCGGCCGGATGTTTACCGGCGATGAAAGCGGTAAATGGCTCTACAGAGCGCTCCACAAAGCAGGATTTGCCGACCGCCCGGAATCTTTTTCCAGAACTGACGGGATGACCCTGAATAATTGTTACATCACAGCCGCCTGCCGTTGCGCACCCCCGAACAACAAACCGTTCCCATCTGAACTCAGTAACTGCCGACCGTTCATTGTGAATGAGTTCCTCCTGTTGAAACACCTTCGTGTCGTGATCGGATTGGGGAAAGTCGGATTTGATGCTGCGTTCGATTCTTTAAGGGAGGCAAAAAAAACATCGTTAAAGATCAGACCAAAATTTTCTCATGGAACGATGATCGCCGTAAATGATTCTCTCCATTTGATTGGAAGCTATCACCCGAGCCAGCAAAACACTTTCACCGGAACTCTCACCCGGCCGATGTTCGATTCGATATTTACCGCCGCCAAACGGCTTCTTTAAAACAACTGCGTCCCGCTTTTGCGGGACGCAGTATTCATTCTTAACTACAACGTCATTTAATCAACCGTGCCTGACGCCGTTACCAGTTTGTAGACACCATAAACCGGATGTCGAACAACGATTGTTATAAGTGTCGGTGACGGCGGATCAGAATCCGTTGTATTGGCATCGGTGACGGCAAATGTAAACGATGTTAATCCCGGTCCGGAAGATTTTGTATCAGGCATTGTCACATTGGAATTTCCTGATATCGACAATCCATTTGCCTCAATTTCTATTGTTGTTCCCTGAGACATCGGGTGTCCGAGATAATCCTGCACCGTGAATGTAAACGGTCCCGCACTGCCGGCATTCGGAATTGTAAACGAATTGATAGTATCGGTTTTCGTGATGATAGGACTTCCTGACCAGAGAATCTCAACAGAATCCGTCACAAACGCGCTGTCCTTGCCGATTGTCCGCGCATATAACCGTGAGAAGCCGTTTGACAAGCCGGAGGCAAGATTTGGTGACAGTGGGTATGGATTTCCCGAGAAAAGCGTCATCGTGACAAATCCATTGATGTCTGTCAGACCCTTTTGTGTTTGTATAATTCCGTTCGCCGAGTTAAAATACACTGAAGTCCCCTGCTTTACCGGATTGCTGTATCGATCCCCGACCTGAACAGAAATGTTCATGCTGAGGAATGCCTTTTGCAAACCGGGGAAATTATACTGACTCGGCGCGATGGTAAAGTGGCCTTGATCTGCAAATCCGGAACTAACGGAAATGATCACAGGCTGAGATTTTATTGTTCTCACTGGATTCGTCAGATTGATAACAGCTTCAAGCTGCAATACACCCGCCTGTGTACCGCTAGTGATAGAGACTCTTACTTTTCCGTTCTCGTCTGTGCTGTCCAATGTCGGTAAAATCACCGGATTGGTACCGCCGAGAGTGAATGTATTTGGTGAAAAATTAGTTTTAAAGGAAACGCGTGCCCGGTTCTCGATTGTGATCGGGGAACCAACCGAATCCCGTACTTCAAATGTCAATGTAGAATTTTCCGTTCCGCCGACACCTGCAATCGAAATGTCATTGGAAGAAACACCTGTCAATGCAATTGATGCAGGGACTCTGGCAGACGGAGGAACGATGATATTAGCCGGTGCAAGCAGCCTGCCGTTGATCGTCTTTGTCGTTGTGCCGGTCGGACCGTTTGTTTGAATCCGCAGCTTAAACGTTCCGCCGGTGCCTGCATTTTCAAGCAGATCGCTGATCACAACGCTGTATTGGACGCCGTTGAGGTTATCATCCGAGTCTTCAACCGTTCCTGTTCTATCTCCAGTAATGCCGATTTGAGACGACACCGAACCATCGACAAACACAAGATAGGTATGACCGGAAGAAATAGGGTTCCCGAGCGAATCGGCAATCAAGAAATTCACCGTCGTTGACGTCCCGTCAAACAACGTAATGGAATCATTGGGAACACTTGTTGTGATCGTAGGTGTACCCGAGAGGATAAATGTTTTTGTTTTCTTTATTTCTGCATTTCCTTCACCGACAGTTTTTGCGGTGACAAATCGTCTGCCCATCAGTTTCTTGTCGTTCACGATCTGCAGTGTTGCCGTCGCTCTTCCTGCGTTATCCGTAAGCGACGTAGCAGAGATTACTCCCGCATCTGTCGTGAAATATATCGGTGTACTCGGTTTTACCGGATTCCCGGATTTATCTCCTGCCAGCACATCAATAAGAATATTGCTCGCTTGATAGATCGAGTAATTCTTTTTCAAACCTGTGAAGTTAAAGAGCGAATCGACCGCAAACCCGCCCGAAATTGTGATCGTTGCAGGAGGAGAAACGATGGATCCTGTGCTTGCTTTGATCTGGACAATACCCGCTTTGGTTCCTGATGAGAATGAAGCAGTGACCCTGCCTGAATTCGGATCGGTTTTTGCCGACGCTGGCGAAATTTTTGCACCTGCAGTATCTCCAACCATTGAAAATGAAATAGTTGACTGATTGGAAATATCTACCGGGTTGCCGAGTGAATCCTGTGCTTCATACACTATAATTGCATTTTCATTTCCTCCGCCGCCTTTCACAGAAAGACTCGTTGAAGAAAGTCCGACAACCGTGATTGCAGCCGTCTTACCCGTTCTGATGTAGACGCTTTTTAATTCGGCATTCATTGACAACGAATCTCTTCGGACGGAAGCTTGCACCTGAACGAGTCCGGAGCGAACTCCTGCGTTGAGTGTTGTTGTTGCAACACCGCTGGCGTTGGTATAAGCAATCGAATTGGAGATATACTCACCGCCGTTTACGCTTTTTACAATCGAAAAGTTGACAGGAATATTCGATGAGGGACCTCCGGTTGACGTCAGGACTCGAGCTTGAATATTAATTGCATTAGGAGATCCTGCGCCGGACACGACAATTGAATCGATCGAACTGCTTACTAAATTAATTGAGCCAACTTTGCCGCTGTCGGAAACACCCGATGCCAATTCACCGAATAATGTTCTCTTTACGTTTCCGTTCGGGCCGTTCACCTCTACAATAATCGAAATCGGGACGCGTGAGCTCAGATTTTTTGTTCTCTTATCTGCAACACTGATATTATACAATGTGTAGGACTTATCATACGTATCCGGCAGTACTTTATCGAGATCGCCGGAGAGAACGGCTCCGGAAGTATCAAGTCCGATGCC
Organism: uncultured Chitinophagaceae bacterium; assembly: GCA_964596155.1. GTDB lineage: Bacteria > Bacteroidota > Ignavibacteria > UBA10030 > UBA8401 > UBA8401. The sequence continues at coordinate 34,204 of CAZQSI010000005.1, read as the reverse complement.
GCTGATTTTTACTGTCGTTCCTTCCGCCATTGGATTGCCGTTGAAATCAGCCACGCGAACTTGAATCTGCTTCGTTCCGAGCGGTGGAACACTGAAATAGGCGGAATCGTTGGAGGTAATCAGCGGTGCACCGGAGAAAAGAATGTTTAATTGCTTTGTGAAACCGCTTGAACTCTTGTTGCTCTTGGAAAGCAGAGCAGCGTCACTTTCTTTTTGTGTTTTCTTCGATTTCAACCCCTTAATCACGACGCTCTCGTTCATTACAACATTATTTCCCGGTGTTGCACTGCCCGGAGTACCAACCTGAGCCGTAACAACTGCGATGCCGTTGGAAGGCGCAGGATTACCGGTAATCAGATCTATTCCAACTGTTCCATCCTCTGTCGTCGTTGCATACGGTTTAATAATACCGCCGGTCGTTGAAAAATAAACAACAGTTCCCTTTTGCACGGGATTTCCAAACGTATCGCCGACAACTGCCGTAATAGTATTCCTTAAATCATATTTCACCAAACCGGGAACATTCACTTTTTGCGAACCGATCGTAAACCTGCTCTCTACCGGCAATCCTCCGGCAATGGTTACGGAGACAATTGGAGATTTCAGCGTATCCATCTTCGTGGTATCTGCCACATTCTTTACGATACTCGTTGCTTGCACTTGAGCAATTCCGGCTTTTTGACCTGACGAAAGGCGGACCGTAACCTGACCGACAGAATTCGTCGGAGCAGAAGGACGACCGAGTTCCACAAGATTATCCGGTTCTGCAACAATTTTAAAGAATACGGTGACCTGATTTTTCTGGTCAACAGGAATTCCGAGTGAGTCTCTTACTTCAAACGTCAGATTTGTTGCATCATTGCCCGCTCCCCGTATTGAAATTAACGGTGAAGTCGAACGGACGAACGTAATCACAACGGGACGTGTCGATGCTTTCGTTGGGGGAATACTGTCTTGAGCGGCCGAGACTCCCTTCATTTTCATCTCTCCGACCGCAATGGTTTTTTTCGCAGGACCATAGGAAACGGAAAGGGATGTATCGCGGAATGAAAGATTGATGTGCCGGAACGACATTGTTGTGGAAACTTCTTCTTTGGAACTTGTTACGAATGAATAGGAAAACGTACCGTCCGTTTTTGTCGTATCACGCCGGAACGGATTTCCCAGCGTGATCACAACGCTGTCCTGAGGAGCATTGGAAAGATTCAACACCTGACCGCTGACGATTATCGTAACATCGGACGTTGCCGAGGTTGGATCCTGACACGAAAAAATTCCTAGCACTACAATCAGCAGCAGTCCGGCGGAGATTCGTTTCACAATATTCATGGGACACCTTCAAAAGAGTAACGTAAAAATAGGATTTCGTCATAACGTATTAAATCGCCATGACGAAAACAATGACAGGCAACACGACGGTTATTTCTTCGGTTTCAACCGCTCCATCTCTGAGGCATTCTGCAGCCGTGTCTGCTCAATCGGATTAACACCTTTTTTCTGGGCAGCAGCAGCCACGCGTTCTTCAATCGTCGGGATAACTTCCGCTTTCATCAGAATAATCAGCTCCTGAGTCGAAGTCGTTACTTTGTCATACCCGAAAATATATTTCAATCCGAGAACCCACCATGGGAGATCTTTCAAAAACGGGACACCGCCGCGGTCGACAACTTCGGAAGTCGTATAAAGACCGCCGATCACCGTTTCTTCGCCGTCGAACAACACCGAAAATGTTTTTGCCTGAGACTTGTTGACAATGGGATTTGCTCCGGCACCCGACACCGTGCTCCGCTCCGCTTCAATTTCCATATTGATGAATTTGATTCCGTTTTCTTCATAGAGCGTCGGCTTGACGTTGATGATGATACCGGCAGACTGTACGGACTGAACGGTATTGCCGGCGAAATCTTTTGTCGTTATATAAAAGTCCTGACCAACCTGAATTCTCCCCGGTTTTCCGGAAGAGACAACGATGGACGGACCCGAAAGCACATCACCCAACTGGTTACCCGAGAAGAAAGAAATAAGTGCGGAAATATTCGTGAATGAAATTGCAGGAATAAACCGTCCGAAAAATCCTGTGGTGGTCGTTGCACCGCCGCCGGTCGATCCGCCTGCAGACGCTTTGGGATCGGCAAGACCTCCGTAGAATTCGGTTCCGAACTGTGTGGGACGAGCACCTGCCTGCGTCGTATCACCGGAGTAGAAGAAACTCCAGTTGATTCCCGCTTCCAATGATTTTACAACATCAACGGTAAAGAAAACGGATGAAATTCTGATGTCGCGTTGACGCATCAACATTTTGGACGTGGAGTCGACCGCCGCCGCTGCCGCACGTGCTCCTCCGTTCGATACCACGGCACGCTGGGAATCGAGGACAGAATAGACATAAAAAAATTCTTCCCGCTCATCGTACCATTGACCGTTTTCTCTCAGAACATTTTCAAACGCCTGATACCAATATGTGTTCTCAATGTCAATGCCGATCGGCTTCTTGTTGTTGCTTACGTCAACGATGATCTTGTTCATGTATTTCTTGCTGAAATCGCTGAACAACAGGATTGCTTTATCGAACGTCAGGCTTTTGGACATGGAAACGAGTTCTTCGGGAGAGACATATTCGTTCAGGAACATTCTCTTTTCTCTGTTATTTTGTGCAGGCAGAAAGACGCCCAGCATCATCAGACATGTGGAAAGAACGATCAGTCGTTTCATTGCATTGCGTCCTTATCTTTATTCTCAAATTGAATTTGGATCCGTTTCGTTTTCACGATGCCGCCGTCATTTAATACGAATTCCACCGCGCCTTCTCTCGGAATGATGTTCGACACTTTGCCCAAATAAACCTCGTCGCCGACCTGCAGCGTTACCAGTTTTCCTGCTTCGTTCATTACCAATGCTTTTCCGTTCGCGGTTGCTTTGACCGAGACTCTGTCCACATCAACAAGATTGCGGACGTTTGACGGCGTCTTCCGCAAAATGCTCGGCTGGAACGGATTTGAGGTGATCGGCTGCGGCGTGGAATCTGGTTTCATCACCGGCATTCCCAGCGTTGCTTCCTGAGTGAAAAAGGCATTGATCTCCATGTCGTACGAGATGGCGATTTTAGGATACTCAAGAGAATCAAACGCAACTTCATCGCTGCGAAGCACAAGACTTGATATTTTATAGAGTTTGCGTCCGTTTTCCAGCAGCCAAATAAATCTGAAAATATTCGGAAATTCCGATGTTCCGGTAATTTTGTATGTATTATATCCGACTGTTCCTTCGTTCTTCGAACCGGTCAGGGAGAGGTTCATCTTCAGCTGTTGTGCGCCGCTTTCGTCAATGATGTCGCTTAGGTAACCGTATGTCTGGGAGGAGACATCCGACGCGGAGATTTCCTTCACGCGGTTGTTCCAGCGGTGCAGGGTTTCACGAAGCCGTTTCTGTCCTGCATCAATCGCTGCAAGCTGTTCGGTATTATCCTGAAGCTGCGACGTGATCTTTGCCGCTTCCTTTTTGTTCTGATCGATTTTTTTCGGCTGGAAAAAAATCGTGACGTATCCGCCGATAATGGTCACCAGCAGAATCAGAACAGCAAGAACAATTGTATTTCGTATTTTATATGACACGTGTCACCTTATTGTTCTGCAACGGTCGTCCGGACGAGCAGCACGAATCGATAGACATCTTTTCCTCTGATCGATTCCATATCCACTGAACTCAGCACCGCATTCTCGAACATATTGGAAATTCTCGGAATTCTCTGACGGTACATCGTATAGCCGGTCAATTCCATGGCTGAATCTCCCCGCGCAGAAATATCCTTGATCCAGACCGAATTGACACCCTCCACACTGCTTGTCAAATGGTTGAATATTTTACTCCAACGATTGTAGTTCGGCATCAATTGGTCATACACCTGCAATGCAGTTTCGTACTGAGAGTTTTGATTGGTAAGACTGTCAAGAATCGATTGCAGCCGCTGATTTTCAGCCAATTGATTTTGTTTCATATTCAATTCACTTCTCGTTGTGCGGACCTCTTCATTTAAATCTACATATCGAGAAGTAAAGAAAAATGTAGTCACGAAAATCAGCACCAACAATAGATAACCGTGCCACGCAAGCTTAAAAACTTTTTGGCCTTCGCGATAACTTGTCGGAAGAAGGTCAACGTCGTAATAGCGTTTATTCTTCGGTTCAAGGGCGCGCATGGCAGCGGCAATCGGAATTGCATACTCTGAAATTAATGTTTCAGGATTATCTTGAAATTCCGTTGTGTCTAGCATTGAAGAAACGATATATTCGATCGGAGCTTCGGCAAATTGCGGCGCCAGAAACTGTTTCAGGTCGATTTTAATCGCTTCACCGGCTAGAAAGATTCTGTCGATGCGGAGAATTCCCGCACTGTCCTGTTCCAGCAAAATTCTTGAATAAATCGTGTTCTCAATGTTGGGCGTCAGCCTGCCTTCGCTGATGACGGGAGCGAAATGGAAGAAATATTCCCCCTTCATGAAGATCAGCCGGCTGAATTCCGTTCCAACATAGACGATAATTGATATTTCCTCTTCGCCGAGTTCATAGTTGGCCCGCACGAGATTCATCAACGAAAGGTCGGATGTCTCAATAAACTGCACTTTCGGAGAGCGGTTACCGAGAAAGTCTTTGACGCTTTCCATCAAATCAAGCAATCCGAGCCCGTCTTCGCGGATCACGGAAAGAATCTGACCTTCCGCTGCAGCGACAAACGACAGCGAATCCATCGTCGGTTTTACCGACCGGGTGGCAGAAAGTTCATCGATTAATTTTCGTTTTAATTTATTCCCCGAGAGTCCAAAATTATCTTCAAACTGCTGATAATAGATGCTCGGTTCGGAAATGGAATAGACAATTTGATAGGCATTGGTGGGATATTCGGAAAGCAAGCCGATAATTACTTCACTGTTAGATTCACCCCCCGTACCTTCCGCAAATTCATCTTTTACACCTCCTGCTTCGAGGGAGTCAATCATGTCGAAACCGTCCGAACCGCCGGATGGTTCCGCTCCGGCGATTCGTTCTTCGAGACGCTTGACGAGATTTACCGTCTTTACATCATGCAGAATAATGCGCTTGTCCTTCAAGGCCAAATGAACAAATTTGACATCGAGGCCATCCACAAAAATTCCGAGAACTGTTTTGCCTTCGCCTTTAATGTATGGCATGATTTCTACGTATTAATAATTTGTTGCAGCCGTTTTTTGTTGTTCGCATAGTTCATCGCGCTTTCCATCGAAATCTTCTTTGTCTGGAAAAGCCGCTTAAGGTCCTGCTCCATCGTCTGCATTCCGATCTCCCCCGATTCCTGAATCATCTGATAAATTTCGCTCGTATTGCCGTTCTTGATTGCTGCCCGGACTGAAGGATTCATAATCATAATCTCGCGTGCGGCGACACGCTTGCCGTCGAGCGAGGGAATCAGTTTTTGCGAAATCACAAGTTTACAAACATCGGCAAAGCGCATCCTGACCCTGTCCTGCTCCACATGAGGAACTTCGCCGATGATACGGTCAATACTTTCAACGGCAGAAGCGGTGTGAAGCGTTGAAAACACCTTATGACCGCTGTCCGTAATTTCCAAACCGGTCATAATCGTTTCCGGATCGCGCATTTCACCGATCATAATAATATCGGGATCCTGACGAAGCGCCTGAATTGCTCCGTCTTTAAATGACAGCACGTCTCTGCCGACTTCTCTATGACGCACGATGCAGCGATCGGATTTATGCACATATTCAACAGGCGATGCAACAATACAAATGTGTCCGTCAACCGAATGATTGTTCAGATCAATCATCGCATCCAGCGTTGTGCTTTTTCCCGACCCGGTGATACCGGTAATAAGAATCAGTCCTTCTTTTGTATGAGCAAGACTGACAATCTTCGTAACATTTGGATGAAGTTCGAGTGATTTGTATGGACGAACAACTGCGTTGATCGCCCTCATATTCATTGCAAGCTGATCAAGATCCATGTATGCATCGGCGCGATACCTGTGCATTTTTTCGCCTTCGACAATCATGTATGAAAAATCGAGATTTTTCATTTCATACAGGAATTGCCTTTGCCGCGCCGAGATCAAGGACTGGATTAAAACGTTTGTTTCATCAACCGTAAATGCATCTAGCGTCGGATCTGGTTTCTTGGCTCCGAAAATTCTATACCACACTTTCCCATGTCCCCCATGCCCGCCAATATCAATATCCGATGCGTTGATAATGGACATTCTCAGCAGCAACCGTTCTACCAAATCTTTCAGCATTTGTTTATGCTCGAGCGGCAGTTTTTCGACAAAATCACCAATGAAGATTTGCCGCTCAAGTCCAAATGTTGACGTTGGGATTTGCTCTACCACATGATTGAGAATGGTCTTCGCCTTCTCAATAATTTCCGGTGGAATTACCAACGATGCAGTAGGCGTTGCTTGCATAGTACGCTAATCTCTTGTTGTTCTAGTTAAAAAGTATAATGTTCTAGAAATAATGGGTTTAGATTTACTTCTCAAGTAAAACATTAAATGTTGGAGTGAATATATTGAAAGGCTTAATGAATGTCAACACTACCGGGTATTTATTCATACCAAGATAATACCTCAAATGAATTTGTAGAAGGAAATGGGAAATCATCAGGAGGTGTATCATTCATCCGTGTATCGTATTTCATGTAAAAATTGGCACCTTTTGAAGCGCCTGTGCCAAAATCAGTGGGACCAATTACGTTTGATATGAGTGACCCTACAATTTTCAGCTGTTTTGCAGGATTTGTGTTGTTTAGCGTACCGCCCAGTTTTGCACTCGTATTTGTAAAAAAGGCACCATCCATTCTCATTGGTAATTGATTAATTGTGATATCACCAGCGCTTACTAACCCCAGCATATCGGTCGAAGATGGTGTTACGGTTGGATCTGTATTATATCGTAAGTTTCCTTCAATATATGATGCTCCTACTGATGCCGTCGGTGTTGTAGTACTTGGAACCACTGTGGATGTAATAGATACTTTTCCTTTAAGCGTTCCTTCAACATGAACCTCGCCATTTACCATGGCAATATTACCCGACGGGGCAAACGTTGATAAATCGACAGGGGCACCCCATGCCGCACCGGAACTTGTTTTATATTCCACTTTCGTCACTCCTCCAACCACAGAAAACCTCAGCCACATTTGGCCCCCTACTTTATAATTATTTGTTCCTCCGTCCGTTGAGGCTTTGGTTACAATGGACGCCGCATTAGATGTATATGATGGAAATCCGATGTTTACCCCGGTTTCGTATCCCCCGAGGAATGTGGGAGCTCCGGCAGTAGTTTGTAACGATCCCATCGTCACCTTTTGTTTAAACACAGGATTTCCTTGAGTCACCAATTTATTATTCACATGCATTGGTCCATCAATCGTATCTCCGGCTCGAATTTTTGCCGCAGAAGAAACATTCCCGCTGTATATTGCAAACTTGGAAATCGCACTGGGACTTAAAACAACTCGAACAATTTGAGTGTCCGATTGAAAAACCCCTTTTGAGGTCAACAATAGTTTTCCGGCAAACGTCGTGCTATCGATGGTAACGGTAAAACTTCCGTTGTTCATGGCCACGTTCGAAAATCCGGTTCGCCAGTTATTGTCGAGAAACAACTGATTGCATGCGAGATTAGCACCGGCAACGGCAATATTATGCACCTGCGTTTTCTCAAAATAATCGATCGCATTGCTGAACGCTTCCGTTCCGCTGTCATTCATTGTTCTTCCAAAAAAGAGGAAAATGAACGTCATACCCATCACCATATAAATCGCCGTCCGTCCCATAATTCACCTATCTATTATTAAAGTTTTTTGCAACCAATCGGACCTGTCTCCAAAAGGCGCTTTGATACACCGTGTCGTATGTTGCCGTGTTGTAATATTTTGTCCATTTCACCGGATGCTCCACCTGGATCGTAATTTCCATGTACTGTATCAGTTGACAACTGTCCACAGGTGTTGACAATTTATTGTGCAAGGCATCATAATATTGAAACTTGAAAACAGTAACACCCATATTGACTCCGATGGGAGAATCGTTATTTTCTACTCTATAGAGCAAACGATCGTACGGATTGGGAGTGACGGAAAGTTCGGAGGTCGGACCAATATAGTACGTTAACGAATCAATATTCCCGTCACCGTATGGATTTGCAATCGTACCAAGATCGGTCCAAAATCGTATTCGAGAAGTATCTGCATAACGGATTGCCATTGTGGGATTCGGAATTTTTGTAAAATCCTTGCAATATGCTATTTTTCGAAAATCGTATTCAAGCAATTCGGAAACGGCCACAAGGTTTTGCTGCACCAAAATATCCTCGCGGAATGCCTGCAAGTTTTCCATTGTCCCGCCGTTTAATCGCAGCGCAATCAGCATCAACGTTCCGAAAACGATTGTTGATGAAATCAAATCCAAAATAGTTTGCGATCCCATAGCACTCCTCCTCTATCGAAAGTACCAATAACTGAAAACTGATTGGAACTTTAACGTATCCTGAACCGGATTTGTCGGATTAACTGAGTAGTCAACCATGTAAGGACTTGTCACAAATACGGTAATGACTTTATTAAACGTTTTGGATGTTGTGACCGTCATCGTGGACGGAGGCGTAACATTGAGATATTGCACTTTTGCGGTGGAAACAAAAATGGCAGAATTCGGGATGGTATCTACTCGAATATAATTATGAAAATCATCTATATCGTCGAACAGGTTATAACTTGTCTCACCGGCGTCGGCTCCGAAATTGGCGGCGGCAGTCAATGAGGAAATTTGTGCCGCTGTTAAAAATGTATCAACTGTCGCTTCGTCGAACGCAAGATCCTGCGCCCTTTCGAGCAGCGATGTGCCGAGCGAGGTGGCGGTAATTCGATACTCTGCAACATCCTTCGTTGATCCGGTCTCAAGCGTAGTTCTGTTTACCGTTAATATTAATCTTCCCATCAATAGGAGGGCTAGTATCGTCAATAATGTTTGACCTAATCCCATAAATACTCTGCACTGTCACTTCTTGCATTACTCTGAAATTGTTTTACCCTCAATCAATTATTTTCAGCAACAATTGTTCCAAAGTGAGTTGCGTGTTTATGAATTGAAATTGCACATACGAAAAAACTAAGAATGAAATTTCCACAAAGCTTATTCATCCTCAACGGTGGATGCAATGACTTCTTCAAGGGAGGCCATTCCCTCCTTCATCCGCTCCATACCGGACCGCCGTAATGTCCACATCCCGTCTTTGGATGCCTGATCGCGGATTGCGTTTTCATCCACTTTGTCGCCTGCATTGAGTACGATATCTTTAATCGCTTTTGTGAAAAAGAGCGCTTCATGAATAGCAGCACGGCCTTTGTATCCGCCGGCGCATTTGTCGCAACCGACTGCTTTGTAGATGGTGTGATTCTTTAAATCCTCTTCGGTAAATCCGAATTTCAGCAATGCGGGCTTTTCGCTGTCATCAACGGGTGTTTTGCAAATCTTGCAAAGGGTTCTGATCAGCCGCTGAGCGACAATGATGTTGATTGCATAGGCAATTAGGAACGGTTCGATTCCCATCTTATAGAGACGGGCAACGGCACTCGGTGCATCGTTCGTATGAAGCGTTGAAAAGACTAGATGTCCTGTGTTTGCTAATTTAATGGCAGTATCCGCCGTAATCTTATCGCGCATTTCTCCCACCAGCACAATGTCCGGATCGTGACGCAAAATACCGCGAATGGATTGTTCGAACGTCATTTTCGGACCAATCTTCAGCTGGCGGGCCCCTTTGATGATGTACTCAACCGGCTCTTCAATCGTGAGCACGTTCACCGTTGGATCAATCACTTGATAGAGTGCTGCAATCAGCGTTGTCGATTTTCCCGATCCGGTGGGTCCTGTGAGGATAACAATGCCCTGCGGTTTTTCAATTGCCTTATAAAAGAATGCTTTTGCCGGTCCCTGCAAACCAAGTTTGTTCAGATCGGTGATCACCTTTCGGTCATCAAGAACACGAATTACGACCGATTCAAATTTGTTTTTAAATTCAGTCGTAACGATCGGCATAATCGACACGCGAAACCGAAGCTGGTGACCGTCAATCACCCGCTGAATAAATCCGTCCTGCGACATCTCTCGTTCAAACCGGTCAACATTTTTCGTTCGATCCTTGATCACCGCCATGACGGCTTCCGGCATCGTATTTTCCTGACAATGCCATATTTTCAGATTGCCGTCCACCCGAAACATAAAATTTGTTTTTCTTCCCTCGGCAGCAACAATGTGAACGTCGCTGACTCCGGTCCGAACTGCTTCAACCAAAGCGCCTTCGAAAAGATTGGCGAGAGCGCTCTTATTAATTTCGGCGTTAAGTTCTTCTTCGTCGACGTTCGATTCGTCTTCTCCAGACTCGACGCTGATATGATTGTCTTCGAGAAGTTTCAGGAATTCATTTTGAGGAGGAATCACCTGTTCGATCAGCGTCTGAAGGTCCTTCAACCGACAGTAGGTCACTTCATATTTCTTTACGTTGAAATTTCTTGCCAACTGGGGGATGTTTCTATCGGTCGGATCGGCTGAAACGATGATTAATTTATCCGGCTGCTTTTCATCAAACTTGAGAGGCATCATCTTCGTTTGAATCAACATTTCTCTGCTGCCGTCGGGCATTCCGTCAACGAGTTTCCGGATAAAATCAATTCGCCCTTTTTCGATATTTTCATCGGCGATATAAATTTCTCGAAAAGCGTAGAGATTCGCCACTTCACGGAAGACGGCGTCATGATCGGCATTGAATTCATTGACAAGAATTTGACCGAGATTTCGCCGTTCCTTTTTTGACGCTTCCGCCTCTTTGATCCGCAGAGATTTTTCCAGCGTCTCGTAATCGATTATCCCCTTCTTCAGAAGAGTATATCCGATCTTATCGGTAATATCTATGTCTGCCATACGATCTTTCCTTGTACGGGAAAATTAAAAATATCCTGTAAACGTCGTCAACCAACCGCGGGCGCCGGGCGGTTTCGGTTTAATGGTAGCTGTTTCCGAAGAGACGAGCGTCAGGCCGGTCAGAACAACCATGATAATCATTGAGATGACCAACTGAATCATGTCAATCGCGTTTCTCATCCGATACCCTGTCTCTTTTTCGTAATACTCCGCTAATTGCAATGCCGTATGTTTCACATTTCCCGTCTCGGAACCGGAATGAAATCTCGAAAGAGCGGTCTTGGTAAATACACCCGTCGCTTCAAAGGCCTCTGTGATGCCTGCTCCTTTTTCGACCATCATCGGCAATGCAATGGTTTTGATCTGATGTTCCATGTACTTATTGCCGCAGGCCTCTGCAGACATTTTAATAACTTCAATATTTTCACCCGAACCGGAATAGAGCGCATAAAAAACCCGGCAAAAAATTTCTATACTCGTCTTGTGCATCAGGTCGCCGATTGCCGGAATTTTCCAGGTATATTTGTCGATTAAATATCGTCCCCGTTCAGTCAATGCAAATCGTCCGAAGGCGATTGCGGGGATGACGAACGAAAGTGTTATCCAAAGTATATTTGATGTAATAAAGTCACTGAGCTTTAATGTCGCCCTGGTCATGGGGGGCAATTCAATCTTAAACTTTTGGAACAGGTTCGCAGTTTCCGGAAATATATATGCAACATAATACCCCACCGCACCAAACAGAATGACCAATGTCACGATCGGCATGATGAGGGCACTTTTCAAATCCTTTTTAAATTGAGCGTTACGCTCCAGAAATTTTGCCGTGCTTTCGAAGATTTCACCCATATTACCGCTTTTGGATGCTAACCCAAGCATATGAGAGGCAAATTTTCCTAATGCCTTTTCATGCTTTTGGAATGCTTTTTCGCTGTCTTTCCCTTGTTTCAATTCCTGGTTGATGTCCCGTATAGCTTCACGGAGCGTTTTGTTTTGAATGTCGTTGATGAGCATCGACATCATATCATTAAACGGAAGTTTTTGCCGGATCAAGTCCGCACTGACTCTCACAAACGAGACAACTTCTATCTCCGGGACTTTGCCGCGTCCGGCGAATAACTGTTTCCGTACGTAGACAACGGAATATCCCATCTTCGTAAGAGCATCAATCACCTCCTGTTTCGTGAATGCCTTTTGCTCTCCGTCGATCGGCTTCTCGTCCCCCTTTTTTACTCTATAAATAAATGTCGAGCGTGCATGAACGTTCGTGACCTTAAATTTGCGCTCACGCGCCATTTGGGCAGCGCGTTCTTTGGCAAGTTTGGCGTTATCTGCATTGATGACTCCCTGAACTGGTTTCCCGCTGAGAGACACTCCATCAATTCGAAATTCAGGCATGACAGTCCTTTTCCAATTAGAAGTACCGAAAGATACAATCGCAACAAGTGAAAATCAACTTAATCTATTCTCATAGGTTGACATCATAAAAACACAAAAGCAGATATCAACCCTGTTGACACCTGCTTCAGCATGTATGACCGAATACGATCTATTATTGAACAATAGTAATTTGCTGGCTTCCTTTTGTAACGACAATATCCAAAATCGGAAATCGTGTTCCTGAATCATCCAATGGCACTTTGCCAATTCCCCTAAACGTGATGCCATCCGCATCTCCGTCTACTAAAATAGAATATGTTGCGTTTTGATTATTTGAAAAATTCGTGTTTACCAACATTGCCATTCCGGTCGTACCGGAAAGACCTGCAAAAGAATAACTTCCGCCGCCCATTGATGTGGGACGTTTGTAGTAATGTTTTGCTTTAGCGGCAAGATGCATGAGATCATTGGATATCGCATCCCGATTTGTACTTACGGAGTTATCCTGAAACATTGCAATACCGACAGCTACCGCAATTGCAACGATAATTACCCCAAGTATGATCAATAGCAGTTGTTGCTGTCCCATATCAACGTCTACGAATTATTTGTGTGCAAACCATTGTGATTTTTCCCCTGATCTTTGAACCTTCCCCCATTCAGTATGAAATAATATACTGAATGGGGAGTTCAAAAAAAAAACCATCAACAGACGTTAGTTCGGATCCGTTGTTGTTGTACCCCAGGCACCAAGCTGGTAACCAGAAGAGGTTACTGTCATGGTAACTGAAGGCCACGATGTTCCGTCAGCAAGAGCAGTTTTTCCAACGCCGGTAAAAATGACCGATGAAGCTGTTCCTGCGGTAGAAATCGTGTACAGACCGTTATCATTATCCGAAAAGTTTGTTGAAACCAACAATGCCATACCAGCGGCATTTGCTGTCAAAGCTGCAAATGAATTGCCGCCGCCGCCCAATGAAGCTGGTTTGCGGTAATATTGCTGAGCTTTTGCAGCCAATTGAACCAGGTCGTTTGTCACTGCATCTTTGTTAGCACTGACAGCGTTGTCCTGAAACATTGTGATTCCAACTGCTACGGCGATACCAACGATGATAACACCGAGAATGATTAAGAGCAATTGTTGTTGTCCCATATGGAACTCCTTTTATTATGGTGATTTAGATTAGTGAATTAACTGGCTGATGAAAGTTCTACAGATGTTGTGCCAAAATATTTTTAATGAAATTCATAAAATTATGGGGAAGCAATATTGCTAGCGGAAATTTTTTCCGATCTGAGAGTATTTATTTCCCATCAAATAATCATATCCTTATTTTGACACTATTTGCTGATTCAAATTTCGCTTAAAAAAGCAATATTGTCAATACCTCCGTTTGAGTTCTTCAATCCGTTTTTGAATGTTTTTGTCAGAATTCACTGAATTAGTATATTCTAATATTTTTAAGGCGGGATAATACTTGGATTTTTTCTCAAACAAGGAAGCTAATGCAATTGAATATACGATATTGCTCCGGTCCAACATATGTGCATACCACAACCCTTCCAGCGAACTTTCCGATAACCCTAACAACTGGTAATCATTTGCCGCTCTCCGATAGAGTTCAGCAGTTCTTTTATATGTTCCTGCCTTTGTCAATGAATCGAACCGCGAAAATAGTTCTGAAAATACGAATATCACCGGTTCCGAAGGGAATTGCTTTGCTGCATAGGTGAATGTCGTCTTGGCACTTGCCGTGTCCTGATTCACAAGTGAAAAATAGATCTTCAAACTATATGCTGGCATATACATGCTGTCTATGACCAGCGTCCGTTCGAGAAAATCGAACGCACTCTGCCTCAAATCAAGCTCCCAATAATTCAGCGCAACATTAAACGTCAACGCCGACCGTTCCTGAGCATTCAAACTTCTTAAGGCAGCTTTTCGCTTGTCAATAACATTTTTGTGAAATCCGATCTGCTGGGACATGGAAATACCTTGCGGCAGCCGGTATAATTCCTCGAATTCAATGAGAGCGGTGTCGAGATCTCCGGCACATTCCCTTGTCACCCCCCGGTAAAATCGCAGCGAAGGATTGGCATTGACAATTTCTTCATTGCTCCTGAAGAACGTCATCAGTGTATCATAATTACCGCGGCCAAGATGATAAAAAAGGAATTGATATGCCTGATGTGTATCAACACGTTTGGGATTTTCTTTTGTGACATTTTTTACTTCATAAATATCAAAATCCGCAACAGAGTGCACCAGGACAAACGAATACCGACGAGAAAGATTCATCTGAAATTCATATTCATGCCAGTCATAATCATTTTTCGTCGTCACGATATACCGCACGCCATAATCCCGAATCGTCTGTTCAAATGATGCAATGGGAGTGAATGATTCCATCAGAAAAATTTTTTTGTTCTGCAGATAAAGTCCCAGCTCCTTCCATCGGGAAATGATCACTTCTGATGAATCGTTCCTGCTTGTAATCCACTCTGCGGCTTTTCCAAACGGTTTGTTCAACGATGTCAATTTTTCGGGATGCTTCTTTAATTCGTTGAAATATTCCAGTTGATCCGAATGATACGTATTTCCTTCTTCAATGTAGCTTAAACCCCACAGAACATTCGGTATCAATGCAGCCAATGAACAAATGATCAGTGCTGCCGTTATGTATGAGTTTTTTCTGAGCAGCAATTCTCCGAATCCGATTCCCGCTAGCAGAATCAGCATCAGCAGAAGCGGATAGAGAAATCGAATATCATACACCGGATAGATCATCAGAAGGCAGAGATACAGCGGAAGGAAAAAAATGTAGATAAAAAGAAAGTGTTTATTTGTTCGTTCTTTGATGATTCCGGCGGCAAGAAGCACCAACGGAAATGCCGCGAGCAGAGGAAAGATGATGGAAACCGCTTGTTGTGCTGCAACGATATAAACGGACGTTCTGTCAACAACAGGCATGATGGATGATTCGTACGCTCCGGACGGAGTAAACTGAGAATAAAAAATGAGTGAGTGAAGCTGTTGAATATAAAATTCACCGTTTACCATCATGCGGGTGTAAAATTCGAGAAATAACGACTGCTCATGCGACGTCAGAATGTGAGAAACGATCAGAGTCATATTTCGCAATTCCGGCTGCTCCTGACCAGCGATCAGCAATTCGTTTCTAAACAGCCAGAGAGAGTAGACGATGATGACAGACATGAAAATAATTGCTGCTTTTTCATACTGTTTTTGCATTGCCACATAAAGAACGACGGCAAGAAGCAATATCATTCCGATTTCCCTCGAAAGGATACATGCAAGCAGCGAAATAACAACTCCGGCAAGCAGTCTGTTGCGGACATATCCGGTGCTTACCCACTTGTCCAATACCGCCAACAGCGCAATAAACGACAGTGCAAAGAGAATTTCGGACAGCGGCTGGGTGGAATAGACCAGCGTCAACGGGTGAAACGCCAAGACGGCAGCAGCGAATAACGCAGCCCACCTTCCGGAACGGCTGAGCATGTAACCATGAAAGACGAACAGCAGAATAACAGCAAGAATGACCGTTCCGGCTTTTATTGCGATGATGTTATTTTCAAAAAAGAATGCTGCCGGCGCCATGACAACCGAGTATAACGGCGCATGGATGACATATTTTTTTGGTTCCGGAGAGGTATAATCAGAAAATCCGTCACCCGATGCCAGAGAGTTTGACCAAATGACATACCGAGCACTATCTGGCGTATAGAACAGATAATCGGACATCGAATACCAGCCCGCACCAGCAAAAAAAAGAGCGACGATATAGATTTCAGGAAACCTGAGAGCGTAGAGCGACAAAAAAGTTTGCTTGAAAAAAGCCATTGTCAATATTGGTCAGCACCAGATAAAAAAATCCGACTAGTCTCCGTCGGTGATATGTCACTCAACATAGAGAATTAATCGGATTTTTCAAATGTACTGAAAATATTTTCGTTTCTTATTTAAGCAAAAGCATCTTCTTTGTTTGGGAAAACTCCCCTGCCGTAATGGTGTAGAAATACATACCGCTGGAAAGTTTTGATCCATCAAACGATGTCGAATACGCTCCGGACATCAAATGTTCCTGTACAAGTGTCGTCACTTCCTCGCCGAGCAGTGTGAACACTTTCACCGTTACCAGACCTTCAACAGGAATTGAAAATGCGATCGTTGTGGAAGGATTGAACGGATTTGGATAATTTTGCGAAAGTGAAAATGTTTCCGCAAACAATGCTTCTTCTTTTACGGATGCAGGCACTTCCACCACCGCCCTGATCGCAAGATTGTATCCGATGCCGTAATTTGTCGGGTGCTTAATATTCACCCATGCATTATTAAAATAGGATGAAGACCGATCGCTGGAATTTGAACCGTCATCAGTCACAAACTGCAGCGTGTCGCCCGCACCGCCGACAACTTCGAACACCATATGAAAATTCGTATTGGCGGTCACCGGCAAATTTTGAGATGAAAAATTAACAGTGTTGTAGGTTCCTTTTGTAATTTGTGCAAATGGAATATTCACGGCCGTTCCTATTTGGGCTCCCGGAATTCCGCCGAGGCTTCCAGCAGTATTTTGATGCATCGATACCTTTAATGTTCCATTGCCGGAAATCGCATTGTTCGAACCGTTGATATAAAATTCCGTCCTGAGAAACTTTGCATTCGACGCGGGAGTAAACCGTACCGCGTACCGGGAATCGGCATACTGCGAAGGAAGCTTAAATACACCGCTGAGTCCAAAATGATATTGTAAAATCGATGTCTGCGGTGCATTGCCGATTTTATTGGCCACAATATTAATGTTAGACGTAGTTGCATTTGCCGATACGGCAACAGCGGTTTTAGCGGAAGCATCATCAACCGAAGGATCCCACGATTCATTTCCCGCATTCCAATATTCCATGGATACCGGGTTGACAAACGACAAATCCGATGCGGAGCCGGCGTACGGACCGACACTGGAGCCTTCGATAAATGAAGTTTTAATCGGTTCAATAAAAACATAATAATTTCCCGGCGCCAGTCCGACCAGCGTGAATGCTCCGCTGTTTTGTTTATAATAGTCTGTCACGGTGGAGATGCGGTTCATCAGTGAATCCGATCCTGTACTGAATGCAACGACATTTACACCCAGCGCAGCGGAATTGTCGAATCTCGTCACCGTTCCAGATATTTTACCGGTGCTCGTTGCAAAGTTCGATGCGGGATAGAGCAATGAGACGGCCGCAATATCATCGGGATTCAGATCACCGAGCGGAACGTCGTCGTCCGTCGATGTCGGATACATGGTCGGAATATAGATCTCGTTACTTTTGTTGTTATCATTCGCCATGTGGGAGTTGATCTGCGAGTGATCAAGACCGATAAAGTGACCGAATTCATGTACAAATGTTGATTTAAATTGTGCCTCCGTGAACGGATTATTCGCAAATTTTCCGTTCATCACTGCCTGACCTTCGGCATACTTTCCTTCATTCGGTCCTGATGTAAAATACGACGAACCGGCAAATCCGATAACGGTATTCGATGAACCGGAACCAAGCATCGCTTCAACCAGCGAACCGTCCGAATCGAATATCATCGGATTGATACCGTCCGTAAAATTGTCAATGTACGTGGTATAATTAGCGCTTGTGACATCCACCGGAAGCTGTCCGCCGTTTGTAAAAGAAATCTGAGCGGTCGAAACATTCTGCCATGTCTGAAAACTGTTTATCGTGAGGTTTGTTGCAACCGTGTTGGTAAAACTGCCCATTGGGCCCTGATCGGTTTTGTATGTAATTGGAGAAGCATTGTTGTAACGGACGGGAGCCCCGTTACGCGTTGCTGTCGGACCGCCTGCCAGAACAACCGAAAAAAGGCCAACGACCGTCAAAAGTATTGCATCGAATGATCTGAATATTATTTTCATAATTGGCCCTATTGTTTAATGGTGGAAACAAACGAACGAATGAGACCGGTGAACTCTTCAAAATCCAACGACCCGTCTGTTTCATTCAGCGATGATATGCGTCCGTCACTAATACTGGCATCGGAAAGACCTTTGAACAGGCTGGGATTTAGCGTCAAATTTTTAATTCTGGTTTTGGACGTTCCTGTTTTTTGGACGATAAATTTTCCCTGCTGCATTCCGACAGGACTCTGCATGCCAACCTTGCTCGGTTTGTAGAGAAAGAGAATCGTCCTTTCCCCCTTTGAATATCTGGGAAGGTGAACCGGGTAATTCGCCAGACCTTCGGCATCACCGCCATATTGCTTGAAGGTTATCCGTTTGCCTTGCGATCCGTAAAAATTTTCATGAACATTCAGTGTCACCCAGGTGACGATCAATCCGGATTCTTGATCCCTGCCGCTTTCGACATTGACCACTTCCGCATCGACGATTACACCTGCTTCCCGAACCAATTGTTCGAGATTCAGCGGAATGGTTCGCTGTGAATAGCCGACACTTACCAACAGCAGCATGGCACAGTGTGTGATGAAACGCTTCATAGAGACCTCGTAATGGATGAATGAAATAAACGAATGAATGTCGTCAGATGATAATAAGTGTGCATTGTCGCATTTCAAATGATGGCACGCACACAACGGAAGTTTTTCCGTCAGTTATGCATTCTTGCCGTGACAGTTTTTATATTTTTTTCCGCTGCCGCACGGGCAGGGGTCGTTTCTTCCGACTTTTTCGCCGGATATAAGTTGCTGGACCTTCGGCGCCTGTTGCTGCTGTTGTTTGGGTTCACCCGATTCCGAGTCGATGGTTCCCTGCAGTCCCATACCGGTTGATGCCGAATGGGTGAGCGTCATTCTCTCCCGCTGGAATCCGCGACGCTGCTGCTGAGCTTCAAGCTGAGCTTGATTCTCCGGATAGAGTTTGAAAACCATATTGAGCGCTTCACGATTGATTAAGCCGATGAGTTCAACGAACATCTTGTACGCTTCCCCTTTGTATTCAAGGATCGGATCCTTTTGCCCGTATGCCCGGAGATAGATTCCCTCCTTTAGATCATCCATTTCTCTCAGATGTTCTTTCCAACGGCTGTCGATAATCTGCAGCAAGGATATTTTTTGGATGAACTCCATTGCTTCAGATCCGACCAGTTCGCGTTTCCGAGCAAGGAACTGAGTTGCCGTTTCCATCACTTTTTCTTTCACCCCCTGAGCACCCAGCGACTGAAACTCATCCGGAGTGATCTGGAAATCAATCAGAATATTCGACCGGAGTTCATCCCTCATCTCATCGATCGTTCCCGGTTCATAGTGACGTTCAACCACATCATCAACGTAATCCTCGAGCATCTGGTAAATGTCGTCCTCAAGATGTTCACCCAGCAGTGCGTGCCTGCGTTTGGAGTATATCACTTCGCGCTGCTGATTCATTACGTTATCATATTCCAGCAGGCGTTTTCGAATTCCGAAATTATTCTCTTCCACTTTTTTCTGCGCCCGTTCGATCATCCGCGTGATCATCGAATGTTCGATGACTTCCCCTTCCTCGGCGCCTAATTTTGTCATCACAGAAGCGATTCTGTCGCTGCCGAAGAGTCGCATCAGGTCGTCCTCAAGCGAAAGGAAAAACTTCGTCATTCCCGGATCACCCTGCCGGCCGGCGCGGCCGCGCAGCTGCCGGTCGATTCGGCGTGCTTCATGCCGTTCCGTTCCGACGATGGAAAGACCGCCGACGTCGACGACTCCCGGTCCGAGTTTGATATCCGTACCGCGTCCGGCCATATTCGTGGCGATTGTCACCGCTCCGGGCAATCCGGCGTTTGCAACGATTTCCGCCTCCCGCTGATGCTGTTTGGCATTCAACACGTTGTGCGGAATCTTTTCACGCGACATCATTCGGCTGAGCGTCTCCGATACTTCAACGCTTGTCGTACCGACCAGGACCGGTTGTTTTTTCTCGCGGAGTTCTTTTATCAACGCAATCAGCGCATTGTATTTTTCCCGTTTTGTACGGTACACAAGGTCGTTCAGATCCTGTCTGATAATTTCCTTGTTTGTCGGAATGACAACAACATCCAATTTATAGATGTCGAAGAATTCAGCAGCTTCCGTTTCCGCGGTACCGGTCATTCCGGCCAGCTTTTTGTAAAGACGGAAATAGTTCTGCAGCGTTACGGTCGCCAGCGTCTGCGTGTCACGTTCGACGTGCACTCCTTCTTTCGCTTCTATTGCTTGATGTAATCCGTCGGAATATCGTCTGCCGTGAAGGATACGTCCGGTAAATTCATCGACGATCTGCACCTTGCCGTCGTCCGTCACGACATATTCGTCATCCTTTTCATACAGCGAATAGGCACGGAGCAATTGCCGCACGGTATGGACGCGGTCGCTCCGTTCCGAATACACCTTGTTCACTTCGTCCTTCTTTATCTGTTTCTGATCGAAAGACAATGACGTATCATTTTCGATGATGCTCATCTCTGTTCCGACATCGGGAAGGACAAACATATCCTTGTCCATTCCGCTGGCTAGAAATTCTCTTCCCTTTTCCGTGAGATCAATCGAGTGATTTTTTTCTTCGATGGCGTAATAGAGTTCGTCATCAATCTCATGCAGACGTTTGTTCTGTTCAGCGATGTAGACTGATTCGGTCTCGAGCATCAATTTTTTCGGAGGTCCTTCGGAAAACAATTTTGTCAGTTTTTTATTTTTTGGATCTCCCCGGTATGCGCGGAATAAAAGTACACCCGCTTCCTTTGTTTTCCCTTCATTCAGCAATTTTTCGGCTTCGGACACCATGCGGGCAATCATATTTTTTTGCGTGCTGACAATCCGTTCAACGCGCGGTTTCATCTCGTTGTATTTGTGATCGTCCACTTCGACGGGACCGCTGATAATCAGCGGCGTTCGGGCTTCGTCGATCAGCACAGAATCAACTTCGTCGACGATGGCATAGTAATGTCCGCGCTGCACCATTTCGTCGGGAGTGTGCACCATGTTATCGCGGAGATAATCAAAGCCGAATTCGTTGTTCGTTCCGTAGGTAATATCGCAGTTATACTGCTCGCGGCGGACAAAGGGATTTTGATTGGAAACGATGCAGCCGACTGTCATGCCGTGAAATTGAAACACTTTCCCCATCCACTCGCTGTCGCGGCGGGCGAGATAGTCGTTCACCGTAACGAGATGCACACCTTTACCCGCAAGCGCATTCAAATACATCGGCGCAACTGCCACCAAAGTTTTTCCTTCACCGGTAGCCATTTCGGCGATCTTCCCCTGGTGCAGAACGATTCCGCCCATCAACTGAACATCGTACGGGACCATTTCCCACTTCAACTTATGTCCGACAACATCAAAATCCTGTCCAACCATTCTGCGGCAGGTTTCTTTGATGACGGCAAATGCTTCCGGGAGCAATTCGTCAAGCGTATCCTTCACGATCTGAATTTCATCTTTTTCGAGTTGTTCTAATACATCAAACAGTTCTTCCCTTTTTGCCGGATCCTTTTCAGTTTCAAGCTGCGTTAATGTTTCCGCAATACCGTCCTTCGTTTCTTTCAGCGCTTCGGCGATTCGATGTTTAAATTCCTGGGTTTTTCCTCTCAATTCATCGTCGCTCAATGCACTCAACTGAGCAAAATGATTATTGATTTCGTCAACGAGCGGCAGCAATACACTGACATCTTTTTCTTTTTTACTTCCAAACAGATTGCTGAAAAACTTTAACATTGTATTCCTTCGTTAAATACTGAACAAATTTGTCTAATATACTAAATTTTGGCGGGTGATAAAAATAGTCTTTCTATTCGGCCGGGGAGTTTTTCCCGACAGTGTCTTCCTCTCCGGAATGCGGTTTATCAAACACCATCAGATCAAACCTTTCGCTTTCCGCTGACCCACTTCTTTTCTTCGCGGTTCTCAAGAACGTTTGCATAACGCGCCATAACGAAGAGGAGGTCAGAAAGTCTATTTAAATAGACGATCACCGCATTACCCGTCTGCTCCTCCCGGGAAAGCCGCACAACATTCCGCTCCGCCCTTCTGCAGACCGTTCGAGCAAAGTGAAGGTGCGAAGCAACTGGCGATCCTCCGGGCAAGATAAATGATTTCAGCGGCTGCAGATTGGATTCAAGTCTATCAATGATCCTCTCTAATGCCGATGCATGGGATTTTTTTATCCGGGGAATATACGTCGTACGGTGACCTGCAGGAGTTGCTAAATCTGCACCAACTTCGAAAAGTTGATTCTGAAGATTGTTGAGAATGGATTCCAGTGCTTTATGATGATTCAACGATCTGATGATTCCTAACAGGGAATTTAACTCGTCAACAGAGCCATAGGCTTCGATGCGGAGCGCGTTTTTCGGAACGCGTTCACCGCCGAAAAGTGCCGTCTCCCCTTCATCTCCTGTTTTGGTATAAATTTTCATATTGTTTTCGGACAGATACAAAAACTGCGATTCAACATTTCATCGAGTAAAATTACCATATCTTTACGCCATATCCAAAAATAAAAAACCCCGCATTCGCGGGGTTTTTATTAAAGTCTGATGACTTCGTTTCTTTACAGACCAATTCCTACATTCAAGCGATATGACCGAGAACCGCCGGGAATCACTCCGAAATTGTCGACATCAGCAAGATATTCTTTGTCGAACAGATTCAGAATCTGAGCAGAAAGCATCCCTTTGACTCCTGCGAATGCAAACTTATAACCGGCCTGAGCATCAAAGACGGTTCTGGAAGGAAGTTTCTGATCAAGAACGTAGGTAAATGCAGTTTTATTTGCATTCCATTCACCGTCGACGCGGACATAGGTGTCTCCGTCAAGTCCATAATGATCGTCGAAATATCCCATATCCATTCCTACGAAGAAATCGCTCCACCGATAAGTAAATCCGAGCGATGCCATCGTTTGCGGCGGTCCCCCGACATGGGTGTTTGTCAATTCATCCACGAATAATGTATCCGTCGATCCTGCCGCACCTCGGGCGCTTGCATTAAAGACAGCACGTTTTCCACCCAACACTTTCGCTTCGCTGAGAACGGAAGTCCATTTATTGGAAGAAAGTGTCGCAGATCCGCGCAATTCAAATCCGGTCAGAAGATCAATAATATTTCCGAGTTTTGAACTAAATTCGAATTCAATTCCTTGATAATCGGCAGTTCCGACAAGGATGGTCTTGTTGCCGTTTCGATCATAGCCCGGCTGACCGGCCTGACTTTGATCGTTGATGCGGGCTGATTTGTTTTCCCACGTCATCGAATACGCATTTAATTTTGCAATGAACTCATCGGACGACCAACCGACACCGATTTCGTATTGATTGGATGTTTCGTCTTTCGCATCAGGATTCAAACGTCCCTGATTATAATAGACGCCGAGATCGACAAACCGTTCAACATGAGAATAGTTTCCGAACAGGTTGATGTTGTCATTCAGATTATAATTCGCACCGAACTTCGGCTGAATGAATCCTCTCGAACGTTCTGCGTTGATCAGATCGAATTCATACCAATTGGTAATTGTTGAACTTGTTGACGTTTGATACTGAGCCATCAGGAATTTACCGTTTCCGGTCGGACCTTCTTTAGAAGCATCCTGGCCGAGTCCCCGCGCGGCTTTTTCCGCTGCCGTCAATCGTTTGCCGATCGCATTTTCGCTCGGCATATTTTCTTTCAGCGTATATTTATACCAAACATATTGTAATGTTCCTGTAACGGAGAGATTATACAGGACATTATACGTTGCGTTCAAGAATAATGTATATTGCGGAGTTTCTCCAAGATAATTTCTGTATTGCGTCCGATACGTCGGATCCGTGCTGGAAAGATTCCATCCGAAAATGGCAACGTCGCTTTCCTGAGATAAGTCTCCCTGATAATTCCGTCTGGTAAATGAAGCACTGGCTGCTGCAGTTCCGCCGGTGCTGTCAACAAATCCGTACGATTGAGCATTGATATTCGTTTTCCCATATAAGTTAACGAAATGACCCGGATGGTCGGCGGTCCATGACCGGAATTCAATACCGGTTGTCATCGTCAGATTTTCGACCGGACGAAATTCATAATTAGACAACAGACCCCATTGCTGATGTAGGGAATAACTGTCACGCTGATATGCATTTTTCAAATAAAACGTATCGGCAACCGCAGGATTGGCAACCGATCCGTCCGATGCGAGAAGATTGAAGCGATGATTCGATGCTGTGAGATTTGATGACGACGCAGTGAAGCTTCCGCTGCTGTTCAAACTTGATCCTCCGCCTCTACCCATTGAATAGAAGAATGTTGCTCTCAATGCAGTTTGTTTGTCAAATTCATGGTTGTAATGCACTTCCGCCTGCGGTTTGTGGAAATGGTTATGAGCAAGCGTGGAATATTCATCCGTCACCAGTTCCCGCCGTCCGTCTTTTAAGCCGTAGTTGGGTTTCCCGTCCGTTGCATTTGCAGGCAGGCCGTTGATCGCCGAAACAGGAAGCCACGGTGCGGAATTGGCTTTGAAATTAAAGTATTTGAAATAAGAGATGTCGTTTGAGAATGAATATCCATGTTCCTGCGGTGCACCGTGCAGTACTACTTTCACTGATTGCTGTTCATTCAAGAAGAGCGAACCGGAGAAGTAATAATTGTATCCTTCATACCGGGCTCCAAGCCGGTTGCCCTCTCCGACTTTTCTGTCGAACCGGAATGACAATGCGTACAAGTCGTCGATCAATCCTGTATTAAGATCAACGCCGTACATTGTATTCACCGGATCGCCTAACGAGAAATTCGCTCCGTACGCAGAACGAGGTTTCGCTTCTCCCGTGACGATGTTGAAAGAACCTCCGAATGATCCTGCACCGTATAAGGAAGAACCTGCGCCTCGCTGAACCTGTACCGATGAAGCAGCGGACGATACAGATCCCCAGTTGGACCAATACACCGAATTGGATTCCGGATCATTCGTCGGGATACCGTTTATCAGAACCTGCACATAATTCTGGTTAAACCCACGGACGAATAATTTCGCTTCTCCGTTACCGACACCGTCAGTCGAAAACGCATATAATCCGGGAGTCCCCTTCAACAGCAACGGCGCATCTTGTCCGTAAATTTTTTCTTCAATTTGTTCTTTGGTAATATCGGTGAATGCAACCGGAGTTTCTCGTTCTCTCGCACGGTTCACCTCAACAAGAACCTCGCCCACCTGAATAGCACTTTCCGATAAAGAAAAATCGACGGTTGCCGTCCCGCCCGAAACCGTAACCTGACGTTGACGCGCCGTATATCCCAATGCCGACGCTTTAACTGTATACGAACCTGCCTGAACACTCAACGAATATTCCCCGTTTTCGTCTGTGACAGTTCCCATTGTCGTTCCGACAACGGAGATATTCACGGAAGGAATCGGCTGACGCGTCGCTGCATCGCTTACCTTTCCGCGGATTGTGGATTGTGCGAACATTGCTGCCGATAGCATGCCGGTCAGCAGCAAAAAACGAATCGCAAATTTCATATAAACCTCGTGTGGTTTATTGTGGATGAATGTAGTGGATTATGAACAGCAGCAACGCTGTCTTCCTTACATCGAAAAACGGCAGACAGATGTAGCTCAACATTGTTACAAAAAAAAGGCAATGCTTTCGCATTGCCTTTCGATTATTTTTTCTTCCGGCGAGAGTTCCAATATGCCGGCAGCTCATGGAAAAAATGGACTGAGGTTCGAATACCTCCGTAAAAATTATCAATATTTAAATGTTCGTCAGGTGAATGTGCATTTTCATCCGGCAAGCCGAAACCGAGCAGAACGGTATCCAGTCCGAGCAGTTTCTTAAATTGAACAACAATCGGAATCGATCCCCCTTCCCGCTGATACAACGGCTTTTTCCCGAATCCCTTTTCCAGGGCAGCTACTGCAGCCTGAACACCCGGAGAATCTATCGGCGTGATGGCTGCCTCCCCGCCATGATGCATCTGCACTTTTACCGACACCGATTTTGGCGCAATCTTTTTGATGTGCTGAACAACAAGTTTTGAAATCTTTGCCGAGGACTGATCCGGAACAAGCCGGCATGAAATCTTAGCAGATGCTTTGGACGGCAACACCGTTTTCGCTCCTTCGCCGATATATCCGCCCCAGATACCATTCACCTCCAACGTCGGCCGCGCCCATGTTCGCTCAAGAGTGGTAAACCCTTCCTCACCCCACAGTTTTTGAACCCCCAAATCTTTTGCATAGGCCTTATCGCTGTGAGGCAATTTTTTATATGCCGCCCGTTCCACTTTTGTTAATGGACGCACATCAGCATAAAATCCGGGAATATTCACCCTGTTCTTTTTATCATGAAGCGATGTAATAATCTCCGCAAGCGCCTGTGCCGGATTGTGCACTGCACCTCCGAACGTACCTGAATGCAGGTCGCGGTTCGGTCCTGTTACTTCTACTTCCAGATATGAAAGACCTCTCAAACCATATGCAATGGAAGGAACACCTTTTGCATACATGGATGAATCCGAAATCAAGACAAGATCCGCTTTCAACAGTTCCTTATTCTTCTTCACAAAATCTTCCAGATTGCGGCTGCCGATTTCCTCTTCTCCTTCGATTATCATCTTTACATTCACCGGAAGTGCGCCGTGATGCTTCATCAGCGCTTCAATTCCTTTAAAGTGAATGAACACCTGTCCTTTATCATCAGCGGAACCGCGCGCGTAAATATTTTCGCCGCGGATGGTCATATCAAACGGAGGCGACGTCCAGAGATTCAGCGGATCGACCGGCTGAACATCATAATGTCCGTACAATAATACCGTCGGTGCTCCCGGAGCATCGAGCCACTCGCTGTAGACTACAGGGTGGCCTCCGGTCGGCATAATGGAGATGTTGTTCATGCCGATCGATTTCATATGCTCGGCAACCCATTGTGCACACACCTGCATATCTCCGTCATGGTTCGATTGGGAACTGACACTGGGAATGGCAAGAAAGGTTTTAAGTTCTGAAAGATACCGCTCTTTGTTAGATTCAATATATGAGATAACGTTGTCCATGAAATACATCCTGTTTAAAATCTGATTCAAAAAATTGTGTGAAAATATAGGAACCGCATTCCGTAAAAGCAATTCCTCTTATTATAAAAAAACCCGCAATCAGTGCGGGTTTTTCAGTTACTGCGGCTTTTTGTTTGCTCGCAATGCTTTTGCCTTTTCTTTCATCTTCACACGTTTCTTTCTGTGTTTCCTTGTAACACGATAACCTTTTTTATTCACAACAACTCCTCTATGATTTGATTATGGTTCACTGCAATTATGGTAAAATCCGCATTTCGGACAAAACAGTTTGCATTTTCGGCTGTCCAGCTTCGTTCCGCAATTCACGCAATAATTCCAGAAGTGTTGATCCGGAGTTCCTTCGGAGGTATCCAATTCGTCAATGTCAAATGACAGGAGCGAAGGAATCTTCCTGATATGAACCGGTTCGTTCTTCATTGCGCATCTAACTTAACAAAGGGAAAACAGGAATGCAACAAGATTATTCGCCCGCACCTGTCACGTTTGTATGTATCCGTCATTCTTTGCAAGCTCTTCGACCGTCCGTTTGGACACTAACAGAGGAAGCAGCGACTCAAAATGCCGGACAAGCAATTCCAGCCTCATAGTTTCCGAATTCATCGCCAGAAATGCCTGACGTTGCAGCAGTTCCATTCCCGACTTTTGGACAAGATGGAAAGACCTAGATTTTCTCACATCGTTCTGCGAAACGGTGCTGACGATGCCGGAAAACACCGTTTTAACAAATTCGTTATACAATTCCACGGCTCGATTTCTGAGTCGTTCATCCTCATTCTCGGTAACATCATCATACCATGATATTCGTCCCGAATAGTACGGATGCGGTGCTTCCACGAAATTGTGAAGATGAAATCTTCGGCGTCCTTCCACCACAATATCCATCCTGCCGTCATCGTATCGTTTCACAATTTCTGCAACCGATGCAGTGCATCCGATCGTCCGGATTTCCTGATCATGAACGAGAGTGATGCCGAAGACCGTGTCGTACGAAATACATTCGCTGATCAAAGTTTTATACCGATCTTCAAAAATATGAAGGTGAAGCTGTGAATGCGGAAAGAGAACGACATTCAGCGGGAAGAGGGGCAATATTTCCGTCGGTGTGTCGGAATGAGACATATGCATAGCGCTGCAGTCAGCGCCGAATTGATTGTTCCGGAATTGGCGAAACAGCATCCCCTGCCATACCAGCAGGGGATGTCGTGCTGCGCAGAATGATCATGATGAGAATTATCGTGATGCGATTATTTTACCGCTTTATCGTACCGGGCGGCAACATCATTCCAATTCACAACACTCCAGATCGCACCGAGATAATCAGCACGCCGGTTTTGATACTTCAGATAATATGCATGTTCCCATACATCAACACCCAACAGCGGTGTCTTTCCTTCAGAAATCGGATTGTCCTGATTTGCCGTGGAAGTGATGGCAAGTTTTCCGCCGTCAACAACCAGCCATGCCCATCCGGAACCAAATCGGCTAAGACCGGCCTTTGCAAATTGTTCTTTAAATGAATCGAGGGAACCGAACGCTGCGACTAATGCCTTGCCGAACGGACTTGCTTCGGGAAATGAAACATCCTTTTTCAACTGTTCCCAAAACATCGTGTGATTCACATGTCCGCCGCCGTTGTTTCTGACTGCTCCGCGAATTGCTTCGGGAATTCCGTTAAGATTTGAAATCAATTCAACGGCACTTTTCGTCTGAAGATCGGCATGATCTTTTAAAGCATTATTTAAATTTGTCACATAGGCTGCGTGATGTTTGCCATGATGGATTTCCATCGTCTTTGCATCAATGTATGGTTCGAGAGCATCATAGGCATACGGTAACTTTGCGAGTTCATGTGTCATGGGCGGTTTCTCCTTTATGAGTGATGAAAGATATTTTTTTGAGCCGAAGGGAGCGGGAACAGCGAACGCAGAAACAGTACTGGCAATGAGTGAAGCAACAGAGTGTAAAAATGTCCTTCTGTTCGTTTCCATGAGTTTACATCCCGAGTGTTAATCTCGCTTCTTCAGACATCATGCTTGTTTCCCACCGCGGTTCCCAGACGATGTTGACGTTTGCTTCGGTGACCCCTTTCACCAATTCCGATTTTTGTTTTACTTCCACCGGAATGGATTGTGCTGCGGGGCATGCCGGCGAGGTCAACGTCATTGTAATATCCACCAAACCGCGGTCGTTGACTTCTATATTATAGACGAGACCGAGTTCGTAGATATTGACGGGGATTTCCGGATCATACACAGTGCGTATCTGTTCCGTCACCTGTTCTTTTATGATCATTTTCTCAAGCGAGCTGATCTGCTGTTCTTCCGGCTGTTGATTTGTTTCCATAGATTATTTCTTTTCTGATTCAGTTGAAACGACCGACCGTGCATTTGTTAAGGCTGCGAGCATTGCATGCCATGCGAGACTTGCACATTTAATTCTTGCGGGAAACTCCCGAACACCTGCCAGCGCGCCGAGACTTCCGAGCGCCTCGATTTTTTCTTCAGGAATCTCGTCGCCGATTTTCGTCATGATCGTATCGTGAAATTTCTCGAACAATTCCTTTGCTTCCGTAATAGTGGCTCCTTTCACGGCGGAGGTCATCATTGAAGCGGAAGATTTTGAAATTGCACAGCCGCTTCCCTTAAATCCGATGTCGGAGATTTTCTCACCGTCCAACGTCAGCCAGACGTGATAATGATCGCCGCATAAAGGGTTGTATCCGTCGGCATCATGCGTATAATTTTCTGGCTGCCTGAAATTTCGCGGGGATTTATTATGTTCGAGAATCAACTGCTGATAAAGTTCATTCAACTCGCTCATCCGAAAATCTCCCTCACTTTTTCAATTCCGCGCTTCAGTGCGTCCAGATCATTTCGTGTGTTATAACATGCGATTGATGCACGTGCGGTTGCAGGAATGCCGAGACGCTTCATCACCGGCTGGGTGCAGTGATGTCCCGTCCGTATTGCGATACCTTCTCTGTCCAGAATCGTCCCGATATCATGCGGATGCGCTGCGTCCATTGTAAATGATAAAACACCTGCTTTATTTTCAGCAGTTCCAATCAACGTCACTCCTTGGATCGAACGAAGCAATTCAGTTCCATACAGGAGTAATTCCTGTTCATATGACGCAATTGATTCGAGTCCGATTGACTGAATGAAATCAACGGCTGCGCCGAGTCCGATACCGCCGACGATGTTCGGCGTGCCGGCTTCAAATTTGTACGGCAGATCGTTGAATGTCGTTTTCTCGAATGTTACGGAACGGATCATGTCTCCGCCTCCCTGATACGGCTTCATCTGTTCCAGCAGCGTAGCTTTTCCGTACAGGACACCGACGCCGGTCGGACCGAACATTTTGTGTCCGGAAAAAACATAAAAATCACAATCAAGGTTACGGACATCGACTTTGTGATGCGCAACTGCCTGCGCTCCGTCGATTAAAACGAGGGATCCGTTCCGATGGGAACGTTCAATAATCTCTTTGACTGGGTTGACCGTCCCGAGTGAATTTGAGACATGAACAACCGAGACAATTTTCGTCTTTTTGTTTAACAGCTTCTCAAATTCATCAAACAACAATTCACCGCTGTCGTTCATCGGGATAACGCGCAATACCGCCTTCCGCTCATCGCAAATCATCTGCCACGGCACAATGTTGGAATGGTGCTCCATGGCGGAGATCAGCACTTCATCCCCTTCTTCAAGAAACGTTCGGCCCCAGCTGGCGGTTACCAGATTGATTCCCCCCGTTGTACCGGCTGTGAAGATAATTTCTTTGTTTTCTGCCGCGTTGATGAAGTTTTTTATTTTTCCGCGCGATTTTTCGTATTCAAATGTCGCTGTCTCGCTTAAATGATGGACCCCGCGGTGAATGTTTGCATTCTGCTGTCGATAATAGAGATCCTGCGCATGCAGCACTGCGTTCGGTTTTTGAGTGGTAGCAGCATTATCCAGATAGACGAGCGGCTTGCCGTGCACATGCGTGGAAAGGATTGGAAATTCCTTTCTGAGAGCTTCAACGGGGAACTTTAATTCGGTTTCTGTCAACATCATAACT
The DNA here is from genome assembly GCA_964596155.1 of uncultured Chitinophagaceae bacterium. Classification (GTDB taxonomy): domain Bacteria; phylum Bacteroidota; class Ignavibacteria; order UBA10030; family UBA8401; genus UBA8401. The sequence continues at coordinate 2,763 of CAZQSI010000005.1, read as the reverse complement.
TTCTCATCTCATGCGGCCGTTGACCGCATGGTCCGTATTATGCATGAACAATGTCGGGTAGATTTCCTGTCCCGAATTTCTTTCTGAGATGATCAACCACAATCAGATCAACATGACGGCGCAATCCCGGATGTTTAATTTTTTCCGTTGCTTCCGCTGCAAATCCGACTGTCAGAATGCCCCGTGCGCTTTCTTCGGTAATACCGCGGGTTTTAAGATAGAGCGAATGCGTTTCATTCATTCCGCCGACCGTTGCACCATGAGTGCACTTTACATCATCGGCAAATATTTCCAGTTCAGGTTTCGTATCAACAACAGCCGTGTCCGACAGAAGCAAGTTGCGGTTCGTTTGTTTTGAATCGGTCTTCTGCGCTTCCGGTTCCACGTACACTTTTCCATTGAATACGGCACGCGCATTGTCCATCAAAATCCCTTTGAACAATTCATGACTCGGACAATTCGGATGAATATGATGCATCATCGTATGATGGTCGATCAATTGTTCGCCGGATGCAATGTATAAACCGTTCAGGTTGCATTCCGTCGATTCACCGCCGATTTCCACACTCATATCGTTCCGTGCGATTGCCCCTCCCACCGCCAGCGAAAAGAGATGCACCGTGCTGCGCGCGTGCTGATGAACATGCATATTCTCCACATGGAACGAAGATTCGCTTTCGCGCTGCACCTTCACAATTTCCACGGCGCTGTTCTCTCCGGCAACAACTTCCGTCACGATGTTGGTCAGGTTGTTGTTTTCCCCGGCAGAATAGCAACTGATGAGAATGTTCACTTCAGACCGGGCTTCCGCCACGATCAAGTTGCGGATATGCGACGCGGTTGTTTTGTTTTCCTTCTTCGATGAAATGAAGATGATATGAACAGGTTTTTCAATCCGTGTTCCGGCCGGCAGATGAATAAATGCGCCGTCATTGATAAACGCTGTGTTCAATGCCGTGAAAGGATTTTTTCGTCCGTCGGCGTACTTGGAAAGATGCGATTGGACGATCTCGCCGTGCGTCGCATATGCTTCAATAATGCTTTTTACCGCGGCTCCGTCCGGCAATCCCTCAATGCGGGAGAATGCAGCGGAAACATGTCCGTTCACAAAGACCAACAGGTGCTGGTCAATTCCGGCAACAAGGTGCGACTGAACGATATCCGGGGAGAGTTCGGCAGCGGCGGATGAATATTCGAACTTCGTCGAAGCAATGGGAGCAACATTGGTATACTTCCATTCTTCGTCTTTTGTCGTCGGGAATCCCTTTGCGGAAAATTCCGAAAGGGCTGATGTCCGGACGTCGTTTACCCACGCCGGACTTTTTGCCGCACCGTTTTGCTGGAATGCTTTAAATTCATTGACATAATGCTGCTGTTCGTTGTTCATTTCCTGTTCTCCCATTATGCCGACTGCAGCATTTCTTCGCGGATAAAATCGTAGCCGTTCGCTTCGAGTTCCATTGCGAGTTCTTTTCCGCCGGTTTTAACGATTCTGCCGTTGACGAGTACATGCACGACATCGGGAACGATATAATTCAGCAGACGTTGATAATGCGTCACAACGATAGTAGCGTTCTTCGGGGATCTCAGTTTATTCACGCCGGAGGAAACGATCTTCAATGCATCAATGTCCAATCCTGAATCCGTTTCATCCAGAATGGCAAGTTTCGGATCGAGCACCGCCATCTGCAGAATCTCGTTCCTCTTTTTCTCGCCGCCAGAGAATCCTTCGTTCACGGGACGATTGATGAAACTTGCATCCATCTCCACCGTTTTCATTTTTTCCTTCAGCAATTTTAAAAATTGCATGGAATCGAGTTCTTCTTCGCCGCGTGATTTCCGAATCTCATTGAGTCCCGCCTTCAAGAAATAACTGTTGCTGACGCCGGGAATCTCAACCGGATATTGAAACGCAAGAAAAACGCCCGCGTGTGCCCGCTTCTCAGGTTCCATATCCAGCAGATCCTGGCCTTCGAATTTCACTTCGCCTTGCGTCACTTCATACGCAGGATGTCCTGCCAGTACTTGTGCTAGCGTACTTTTGCCGGAACCATTCGGTCCCATAATCGCATGAACTTCTCCTGCATTCACCGAAAGATTGATGCCCCGGAGAATTTCCTTTTTATTGATGGATGCGTGTAGATTTTTGATTTCGATCATGATGCTCTGTTCCTCTTGGTGACTGTAAAAAAAAATAAAAATTATCCGACGCTTCCCTCGAGCGAGATGCCGAGGAGCTTTTGCGCTTCAACGGCAAATTCCATCGGAAGGTTCTTAAACACTTCCTTTGCAAATCCGTTGATGATCATCGAGATGGCATTTTCCGTATTGATGCCGCGCTGTTTGCAGTAAAAAATTTGATCTTCGCCGATTTTCGATGTGGATGCTTCATGTTCCACGCTTGACGACGAGTTTTTCACCTCGATGTACGGAAATGTGTTGGCACTGCACTGATTTCCGATGAGCATGGAATCGCACTGCGTATAATTCCGTGCGTTCACCGCATTCTTTCCGATGTTGATCAGTCCGCGGTAGGTATTGTTGCCTCGTCCTGCGGATATGCCCTTCGACACAACCGTGCTGCGTGTATTCTTCCCGATATGATGCATTTTGGTGCCGGTATCGGCATCCTGACGGTTATTCACCACGGCGACGGAATAAAATTCGCCGATTGAATTATCGCCGAGCAGTATTACGGACGGATACTTCCAGGTAATCGCTGAACCGGTTTCGACCTGCGTCCATGAAATTTTTGAATTGACG
>CAZQSI010000004.1:37033-79120 GCA_964596155.1 uncultured Chitinophagaceae bacterium | reverse complement strand
TCATCTTCCGAATCCTTATCGTTTTTGTTCCGCCGCAATTTTGGTTCTGTTTTGATCGACGATACCGCCGCGCTGTGTTAATGCATAGACAACAACATTTAAGCCAAACTGCAACTGCCGCGTATTGTCGTACGGTCCGCCGGCGGACGACGGCAGGATTTTCCAGTATCCCCACGCAAAATTATACCCGCGGTTGGAAATCAGCACCGCCATCCGACCGTTCAGAAATACCGCTTCCATGTACGGATAAATTTCTTTCACTTCACGGACGCGGTTGTCATACCGCTGAATATCTTCTCCGGACGGCGGTCCGCTGAAGTTTTCCCACACAGTGTACAGTGGATGTGAATTCGGGACACGCTCGAAGACGGCATCATAACCAAGAGCATCCTTCAGCATTTGACGGGCAGTGATGTTGAATGCGCCGGATTGATACGCATTTCCATCGTCGATAAACAGGAATCCGCCGCTGCGGAGATAGCGGCCGATGTTTCGTGCTTCTTCAACCGTATATTTCACCGCTGCCTGAAATCCCATCATATATAAAAACGGCACCGTGTTTAATTCCTTGGAATCAAGACGGATTGTTCCGCGAATGGAAACTCTCAGCTTTGTACTGTCGTTCGCGTAGGAAGCAAGATTCGGCAATGCCTGCGGCACGCAATTCCAGGAGGGCTGACCGTCCACAACATCCCATCCGTTCGCCGGAGATTTTTCCAGCTTTGTGGAGTGATACTCCAATTGATAGATGTTGAGAAAACCGCGGATATCTTTTTTATTGCGCGGATTGACTTCGATGAAACCGTCAAATCGGTCTTCAAAATTTTCCGATGAGATCAGATTATCTCTCATGGCCGAGAGTCCTCCCCCACCGCCGGTTCGCGTATTTTCCACATCGCCGGCAAAACTCGGACCCCAGTCTTTTCCATCGCCCGGTCCTGCCCCCCAGCCGCCGGATCCGCCGACACCGAAACTTCGGCCGTAGCTTGCGGCGCCGCCGGGCACGCCCCAGCCGAGATCGGATGCGCCCGATGAGGCAGTCAATGCTCCGAAGAACACACTTCCTTCACCGCCGCCGCTGCGTGACGGACCGGTCGGCGTCGAACTGACCGGTGCGGTTGAAACCGGAACTTCCGCGCGGGAGAACACAATATCCCGAATCGATGTCTGCGGATTGTAATCAACATTTTTTGCGAGATCGAATGTTTTCACAAATCTCGGCGGCTGTGCTTCGAACTTTATCGGCGGTTTGATAATATCATACGTTTGAAGCGTTACGCTTACAACGCGCTCTTCGGACGCTCCGCCGGAAAGCAGAATGATCAATCCGATCAACAGATGGATCATTCCGGAGACCGCAATACCTGTCAGTGCGTACTTTCTGAATGATTGTAATTTTTGTGCGAGCGTCATTGGTTTTTATCCGATGTCAGCCACCGTTTATGCTGTTCGGCGAAGAATACCGCCATTTGTGCTTCCGCCTTACCCGAATATTTTTGTATGATCGCTTCAAACATCTGCAGCGCCTTCTGTTTATTGCCGAGCTCAGCGTGAGCGGAAGCGATATTCGCTTCGCAGGCGTATCGTACATCCGCATCGGGAAATTGTTCGATCACACTCTCCAGCATCGGAATCGCCAGTGCATAATTCTGCGTGTCAAACAGAATCATTGCTTTCGCATAAGCCTGATACGAATTGATCTGATTTAATTCATGAACGAGACTTTTCGCTTCCTGGAAACGCGAATACGACGGATAACGGTCCAACACTACCTGATACGCTTTTTTCGCCTGTTCATATTTTTTTGTGTTATAATAATAATCGCCGATGCTGAATTGTGCGTCGGGCGCCCGTTCGCTGTTCGGGAACAGATCAACAAAGCGCTGGAACGTTTCAACCATTTTCAGCGAGTCACCCATCCGATAATAACACCATGCGGCATTATACGCTGCGGTAACGGCAAATTCCGATTTGGGATATTCCTTCGTTGTTCGAGCATACTCAGTAATTGCCTGTCCGAATCGTTCGGCGTTGTAGAACGTCTCCGCAATCTCATATTGGAGCTTCGCTCCGAGACCGTTCTGCGGAAATTGAGTGATGATCCGGCGTTTCAACGCAACACCATCGTCAATCTTGCCGGACGCAATCAGGGAGACGGAGCGGTTGATCATGGCTTCTTCAATTTTTGGGTCGTCGGGATACGCATTGATGAAGATGCCGAACAGCCGTTCGGCATAGAGATGTCCTTGACCCGAATAAAACAGCGATGCCGTTTCCCACAGAATATCCTTCACATACGGATGGCGGCGGAGCGTATCCGACGCTTCTTTCAGAATTGTGACGATCATCTCGAACTTATTCACATTTCCGTATGCATTGGCCAGCGCTCCGTAGGCTTTGGCCCGCGTGTTTTCATCCGCGCTGTCCATTCGAATAACTTCCGTTGCATATTCGATCACTTTCTGATGATCATTCATCTGCACGTACAATTCGGACAATGCGGACAAATATTTCGCGCGGATTGCGGAGGAAGTCACCTGAGAGAGCAGCGTGACGAGAGTATTGATTGCTTCTTTTTTTCTGCCGGTTCCAAGATATGATAACGCGAGTTTTTCATTCGCTGCCGGCACCGTTGATGAAAATGTTTCTGCAAAAGAGGGCTGTTTCAGGCAGAATTCCAGATCGGTAATTGCTTCTGCATAGCGTTTTATCTGCTGAAAAATTGCACCGCGGGCATACCGCGCCTGTAAACGTGCATTTTCCACCACCGCTGAATCTTCGATGACTATGGACATTTCGCGGATAGCTTCCTCAAATTTTCCGGTCGCCGCGAGCACTTCCCCGAATGTCAGATGCGCATACGGTTTGAATTCCGAACTGTCGGGTAAATTTTTCAACACATCGGCAATGAACGCTTCACCTTCGTCATATTTTTTCGCTGCAGAATAAATTTTCGTCACCCTTCCGAAAGCGAAGGGATAGAATTGTGACGACGGAGTCACTCTTTTCAAATCGTCAATTGCTCCATCGTTATTGCCAAGATAATATTTCGACATACCGAGATAATACCGCACTTCGCCGGACAGCGATTCGTCGGTGACAGCGGCGGTGAGCCGCTCATATTCGCGGACTGCGGATGAATAATTCTTTTCCTCATAAAAGCTTTTCGCATACTGCATCTTCGCATGCGGTGCTTCTTCGGACGCCGCATACCGGCTCCCCACCTGCTCATACACTTCCCTCGCTTTACCATATTCACCGAGGTTCATGAATGCATTTCCTCTGATGATCGTTGCCTTCGAGGAAAACTCGCTGCCGGGATGGTTGACCAGAAATGAATCAGAAGCGGCGATGACGTCCTGATACCGTTTGGCGGCGTTGTAATTCAGGAGGGAAAAGAACCGTGCATTCTCAAGTGAAAATTCCGCAAGATCGGCAACATCCGCGTATGCTTTTACAAAAAAGGCGTATTCCTGTCCTGCACGGAAAAATTCTTTTTGATCCTGATACGTCCGGGCAATTTTGTACTGCATGCGCGCCTGCAGAACATTGTTCTGGAAATGATCATCGATTGCTTTCCGGTACACGGCGATGGCTTTTTCCCGTCCATGCACTTTCTGCATCAGTTCTGCCCAGCGGATGTACGATATTTCGATGAGGGAAGGCAGCAGTGTGTACGTTTTGATGATATACTGATAGCGGCCGACCGCCGAATCAATCATGGCAAGATGTTCGTACGATTCCGCGATTTTAAATTCAGCCTTGGAGACTGTTTCCAGCACTGAATTATCCTCTTCCCTGTTCGATGCAGCATCAAATATTTTTCGCTCGCGGTTTACGCGAAGCTCCATGTTTTGGAAATCGGATTGTGAAAACGATTCGGGTTTGTACGACGCAACGAGAAGAGAGAATGCGGCAACCGCACGGCGCCATTCCTGCGCATCGAGTGCATTTTGTCCGATCTGATACATTGCACGGACGCGATACATGCTTTTCGGATACTTGTCCACCAGCAGCTGAAACGCGGCGGACGAACTGTCATACTCCTGTTTGTATCTGAACGCCCAGCCGATATCATAGATCGCTTGTTCAACTTTTTCATCGAACGGATGCATCCGGACGAGCGCCCGTGCAGCGGTAATGGCGCTGTCATATTCCTTTTTCTGAAGAAAGAGATCGTAAATCTGATACCGGGAAAGGACCAGAAGCTTGGGGGAATCGTGTCGTGTGAGTGCAATGCGAAATGTCGCAATGGCGGAGTCGGTCAAACCAAGTGTCCGGAAAGCATTCGCTTTCTGGTAGATCGAAGCTGACCGCACGCCGACATTCAGATCGCCGTTCAGCAGCGTAACGCGGACGCTGTCCGACGACAACAAATCGCTTTCAGTGGAAAGCACGGCGTCATACTGCTCAATCGCTTTTGTGTAATTCCGGGCGGCAAAATAATTTTGACCCGCTACAAACGAATCCCGCAGTTGCTGCGGCGTCGGAACAAAATACGCCAATGTGCCGACTGCCGCCAATATGGAAATGATGACCTGAAATGACATTGTAGTACCAAAAAACAAAAGTAGTCAGCAGTCAATCATCCTCAACGACCACTGACTACTTTATTCTGTGAACGCTTCTTATTTCATCAGAAGCATTTTCTTCGTCTGCACGAATTGTCCGGCGCGAATCTGATACACGTACATACCGGTCGCAACCTGTTTGCCGGCGCTGTTCTTTCCGTCCCACTGCACGGAATAGAGTCCGGCATCGTACGATTCCTTCACCAGCTGCCTGATTTCCCGTCCGAGAACGTCGTAAATCGTAATCTGAACATTCTCACGCAGCGGCAATCCGAATTGGATCTTTGTCGTGGGATTGAACGGATTGGGATAATTCTGACTCAGCGAAAACGCCGAAGGAATGTTCGGCAAAAATTCGTACTCCACGCCGAGAATATTCGCCGCTTCCTGAATAATAATTGCGTCGGCCCGGACAACAAAGCTGTCCTGCTTGGCACGATTCACAAGTGAATCTTTATAATAGGCACTGACAAGATTCGTATCGTTTTCAAGCCGGATGTAACCATTGATTGCTCCCGAACCATGTGCATCTCTTGAATTCGAACGGAGGAATACTGCGGTTCCGAGGAACACCCGGTCCGACGTTCGGTTATTCTGATCGATGGTATCTATAAGTACATCACCGCCGGCGCCCTGGAATATTTTATACAACGCACGCGGCGAAGAGTTGGACGAACCGACGGGAACGCGAGCATAGACGTTGAACGTATCCAATCCGGGAGACATGCCGTCCAGTACCGGTATCAGCGGAAAATATTCCACATACGATGCTTTATTCGGCAGCGCAGGATCCCCGTTAAGATGATAAATATATCCGAGAAGTGTTGATCCGCCGCTTCCGCCCGGAGTGGAAATCTGCCATTTATTTAAGTTGGTCAGATCAGGAAAGATCACGGGATTCTGCGGAAAGACATACGATGCCTGAACGTCGTTTTCTTCAACAACGACTCCTGTGCCGATGCCGTTTCCGTTGACGACCACAACGAATGGACTCTTTGTGGTATCGTTGGAATAAATTCTAATGGTCGTGTTAAGATTTGTCGCAATAGTGTCCGGTTTAAATTCAACAGAAATTTTCTGCGATCCGTTGACCGCCGCAAGAAGAAGCGGGAATTGCGGCAGATTGACGAATTTGAACTGACGGTCGTTGGCAATCGACACGCTATCGATTCGTAATGCCGATTCACCGCCGCTGTTGATATTGAGGTCAAGGCGGAAATTGTTCGCTGTGTTGCGTACGCTTTCATAGACAGAGACATTACCGAAATTCAATTGAGGCGTGGCGGCGATGGTTGCTCCGGTCGGAATTTTTCGAATGCGAAGCAGATCCGCACGAATCACGGCATTCGTAGCAACCGTACGGAATATTTTTACTTTCGTCCAATCGCCCTGGTTGAGAAACACCGGTTTATCACCCAATGGATAAAAGAACGGCGGTGTGATCAAACCGCTTTGATTGTACGATGTAAAAACGGTATCGGTCGAAAACGCCGGGATGATGGTCACCTGTGCGGCATTTTCGGAGTTTGAAGTGAACGGAATAGCGCCATGTTCCACAAAATAATTTCCTGATGATCCCGGTTTCCCGTTGACACTGTCAGGAAGTTTGAATTGGAACTCTGTAGACGCAACCGCATCAAAAGAGAATGTTCCCTGAAGATTCCCACCGGCAATCGGGAATGGAAATGCGGAAATACCGGTGCCGCTCGGACTCCAGTTTCCGGTCCGGACGATTTGCGGCCGATCCGGATTTCCCAGATTGTCAAACGGTGCATTGTAATGCGGCTCGTTCGTCATGCTCGCATTCAGAATAAAATTGTAGTTGATGCCGTTGCCGCTGATCGGAATCGTGGATTTCAGTTCCAGCGAATCGTTACTTTCAATAACAAGTGTATCAACTACTGTTTCTTCCTGGAACGGTCTGAAACCGACGGCGAGATTTGCCTTCGATCCGGGCGGAATAATAATCGGAAACGTTCCATTATTCGGGAGTTTGATATCCCATCGATTGGGAAGCGTCGTCGTGTAAATGTTGGAAATGTGCAGCGGTGTTTTTCCGATGTTAAACAACGGAATGTTTTTATAGGTTACCGTTCCGAGAGGTGCATCTGTCCAAACTTCGCCGACGCGGACAGAATCGAAACCGTCGCGCGTCCGTCTTCCGAATTCAAGGTCCGCATGGTTGGAAGAACTTCTCAAAATCCTGACGGCATCCGCACGCATTATGGCGGAACCGGAAAGTGAATCCGCACCGACGGTGATATAATATTTTCCGACATTCAGAGAATCAATCATCAACGGCACCCAAGAACCGATACCGACGCTGGCAAAAGTAATAGCTGAACGTCGGAGATCGTGGCGCACGGAATCCTGAATCTTGTTGTCAAACTCATATTGAAGAGTGTAATAGACATTGGACGCATTGTTTGCCGCCTGGAGTACGTAGTTATAAATAATATACGTGCCAGATTTTTCCGGCGGAACCGTTACAGTCCATGTTGCAGATCTGCCGGCAATCACCACGCCGCCCAACTGGGAGGTCTGCCGCATTCCGCCGCCCCATGCACTGCCGGAAGCTCCCGTCCACCACAATCCTGTTTCGTTATATTCGGCGGAAATCGTCGTTGAGCCGGGGCCTCCCGACGGAGTCGAAGGAGAGTTCGGCGTATTGTCCACCGTGTAGTAATTCGACGGATCAAGCTTCTGCTGGGCGTGAACACCCACGAGCATAACCGCCGTAAGTACGAGAGAGATGAAAACAGCGTAAATGTGTTTCATGGTATTTCTCCTTGCATCATTGATGGAGTGTTTATTTTTTTCTAACGACTATTCGTATGATCGGGGTCGGTTTACCGACAAATTGTATGTTATTCTGAACGTATCCGTTGGGAAATATCCTGTAATAGATTACGACGCTGTCATTGCCTCGCGGCTGCACTTCCGGCGAGGAATCAACCCAAATCGGAAATGCCGGCCTTCCCCGCGGCGTGAACTGAAGTGTATCATTGGCGCTGCGGTACACTTCCCAATCGCGCAGGTTTGCCTGAATTCTGTCCGTACCGTATTTCACGGAATCATATCCCCACGTGATCGTGACGACTTTCTGGGATGATGCATTGGTATCGACTTTGAACGAAAGATTTGTGATTTCCGGAACTCGGTTGTTGTGCGAATCGGGAATTAATGCGCGTTCGGAGTCGCATCCTGAATAGAGAATGCACGAAACGGCTATCATTAAAAAAATCTGCTTCATGGTCTTCACTCAATCGGTAATGAAAAGCTCAGCATGGGAGCATGCCGCGAAACAATCTGCTCGGATGTCACCGGACGATTCATCCGCAGATCGTGTGAAAATAACGTTTGACCGTGATCTTCGGTATTGTATAACACATCGACGATATTGAGCGTCCAAATCGCGGCCGTAATAATCAGAAAAAGATCTCTTCTGTTTTGATCCTGCTTTAATTGCTTGTGCGTCGAGATCATTCCGTCATATATCAAATCGGCACTGACCCAGGAAGCGGCGTTCGCATATTGAAATTCCAGTGCATCCAGCCGTTCGCCGCGGGCGATGAAGTTGTTGTGAGAGATGACGGTCGTCAGCAGCGATCCGTATGCAGCAAGCGAAATTGCGACCCCTTTGTACGTCTCTCCAAGCATCGTCTGTCCAGCTCCCGGCAGTACAATAGAATATAATAATGCCGTCGTTCTTCTGGTAGCCAATTCGGTTTCGTGCGGGTTTTCCGCTGAATTTTCCCTGTTTTGAACCGAATCTGTCTGTATCCAGCGGTACATTACATTCATAGAATTCAATCCGTCCCCTGCGGGAGCGAATTGAATGACGAAGATCATCGCGGAGGCGACGGTGATTGAAATTTTACGTATCATTTTTTTGCCGACACAAGAGCATAATAAAGAATATTGGTAAGGAGTTCCCGCTGACGCGTAAAGTCCTTCCCGGAACGGATTTCCGGTGTATTAAATTCTCCCCAAGCGATGGAATACCCTCGGTTGGAAAGAACCGCAACAAGACGATGGTCAAAATACAATCCAAGAAGAAATTCGTTTAATTCCCTTCCTTCCACATTCAGCAACTCCCCGTCCACAGGCGGAAGCGAAGGAAACTGCTTCCACATTTTGTAGATCGGATGATCGGATGGGATCCGTCCGAACGATACATTGCTGCCAAGCAGCGAAGAAACTCCGGTAATAAAATTATTGATCGATGACCAGTTTTCGCTTTGAATCGTCGTTGCCCGTTCATCTGCGATGATAAAGCCTCCCCGACGAATAAAATCTGCTGTCATTCGTTCCTGCTCTTCAGTAAAGGCAATCTTCCCTTCATCGGCAATGATCATCAAAACATTGGACGCCTGCATGTCCGCTGCAAGCACAGGCGTTTTCACATACGAGACTTTGAAATTCGTATATTCATTAAAATAATCATCAAGCGGTTTCATCAGTTTTGCCGCCGGAATGACATTCGTTGTCTTTACTGCAATATTCAGCGTTCCTTCCGGACGTTGGGAAGGATTCAACGGTGTGACAGCCGACTTGGTCAGCGTCGTGTCCCGGGTAATGTCAGCACCGCCGGAACCCGCAGGAACTACATACGGTGTCCTGCGAAAATAGAATGTCATTGTTTTAAAATCGGACGCCTGATTGTTCTCGTCATATCCGAGAATGAAATCTTTGAACGTCAGTCTGACCCGCTCCACTTCGTCCGCCAGCGCATCGAACACAATCAAACCGTCACGTACATCTCCCCGGAACACCGGTTTGCCGAGATAATGAACAGTTCTCCGGACGATGCCCATTCTGCTTTCAAACACGTCGTCGTCAATGCCCGATGTTCCTTTACGCTTTTTGAAATATCCCTCCAGACTTTGATATCGGCTGTTCTTTTCTTCACGGCCGTAACTGTATAATTCATCCCCGCGATCCGTTTTGATGAATGCATTTTCAGGATCGAAGTTTATTTTTCCTCCCGCATAGTTATAGATCGACACTTTGAACACGGTAAACCGGTTCGGTGTATAACCGAGATTCGGATCGACCCAATTGCCGAATGTAAACGGGTTCGTAGAATATTGCTGCGACCGTGACTGATCCGGAAATTCATATGTATTCAAATGATAATCGGTCAGATATTTTATTTCTATTTTATAATCCTTCGCATCGTACACGAGCGTCTGTCCATCCTCGCTTACGCTAATGAGTTTCAGCGTATCGCGCTCCTGCAGAATTTTCAGATCCGGAACGAGCGTGTAATCCGTTCTGGCAGGCGGAAACACAACATAATGATAAACCGAATCGCAACCGGATGCAAAGAAAAGAATGAACGCCGGTATGATGAAAAATCTCCGCACCATTAATACCCGGCAAAGATGGTGAAATAGATCACCGAAAATTGTGAATTCTGCTTCACCAATTCAGGACGCAAATATTCCTGATTTGTGATTTTGTATCCGAAATCAATGACGATGTTGTAGCCGCTGTACTGAGAGCGGTTGGTGATGGACACAGCGGACGTTGACGAATTGAAATCGCTGAATCCGTTTTGAAGATTTCTCTCTTTCACCAAAAAGGCATCGGTCAGTCCGAAGAATGATGTTCCCTGCACTCCGAAGTGTACTTCGGTTTGTTCCGTCAACTTATAGTCGAGCCGAAGGATCGGGATTAATGTTTGTGTGTGGCGTGTAATCGTAGTTGCCTTCGATCCGTCATCAAACGTGTTATTCGAAACGATCTTGAGTGTCCGCACTTTGAATTGAGGCCTCAACCGCATCGTGTTTGCTAAGAACGAATAGGAATAATCTATTTTATTGACCAGAGCGAGCGATGTCAATTTCCCTTCAAATTGTTCATCGACAAGAGGTCCGAAATCCAATTCCGCCAGCGTCGGGGTCCCGACTTTAAACTGATTGTTTGATTCAAAACGGACGTTGTTTTCGATGTTCAACGACTGGACCTGCGTATATTTTGTACCAAGATAGAGAATGTGGGAAAGACTGTTCCGGTACTGCAGCAGATCACGTACAAACGTCGGAGTCGGATCGGCCTGAATAGTACCGGAAAATTGAAATCCGTCGTTCGCAATATCATCCCGGACCCGTTTTAAAGTGTAATAAACATCCAACGCACCGAAACGGGGAGTCGCAATGCCGTAGGTTGCTTTGAAATAATTAACATCGTTCTTTCCTCCGCGCGCGATGCCGTCTTCTCTGATGAGGCCCGCTGTGAGCGAAAGATTTTTCATCGCTTCAAACGATCCGAAATAATGATAACCGTCGATATCGGGAGTGTACGGGTAATCGGGATAGATATCGTTTTCCTGATTGTCGATGACAGTGTTGTTGTTCCAATCATCCCCTGCTTCGAACGCCGGCGGATCGCTGTAGTACGTCATGAAATCTTCGGAGTAATCTGGAATACCGTTCGAATTACGGTCGTCATCGGGAATCCCGTCTCTGTCCTTATCTTTTCCGGGAAATATTCCCGTATCCGGTTTTCTGATGATGTCGCTCAACCCTGTTAATTCGTTGTTGTTCTGTCTGTATCCGAGATTGTACGGATGGACATTGGGGCTGTTCGGATTTCCGTTGGCGTTGATGACATCAAGGTTGCGGACAAAGATTCCGCTTGGAACCGCATTATAGAAATAAAATCCGTCTTCCCACCGGTCGTTGTCGTCATTATCGTCCACGAGAGAAAAATATGCGCCGCCGGGAAGCAGTCTGTTTGTTGATGTTCTGTTTGGATCGTCGGCTACATAACCATAAAAATCAGGCGGGGTGTACGTAATGACGCTGCTTCCGGTCGCCTGCGTGCTGAAATAACTGTTTTCAAGCATGTACACATTCAGGGCAGTTCCATACCACGGATCAATCCTGTATCGTTCTCCGCCGAGCGTTAACCGTCCAATTTGTTTTGTGCCTCGCAGAAAAAATGCTTGTCCCTGCAATTCTATATGCGGCGCCGCCAGCAGCGGATATTTTCTGTACGACGTGCTCGTGTTGTATTCCCCTTCGATGTCAAATCCGTTCCAACTGAACTTAAAATTCATTCCGTAAATCGACATACCGGTGTTTAAGCCGTACGTATAGGAGACCCATTTTTTATTCGACGCATCCTGAACATTTCCCTGTGCACGTTCGACGGTAAAAAACGGTGTCGGTCTTCCCTGAACAGTAGGATTGGTGTGATCAGGATAGAGATTCAATCGCTCGGTCGGATATTCGTCCCTCTGCAGCACCCAATCCTGCGCCGCATCCAGAGCATAATCATTTGAGAGAAGCAGTTGAAACGTTACTGATTCGGTGTAAAACGGCATGATGAACGCATAAACGATCGTATTGCCGCCCGTCGTGGTGATGGGATAAGTCGGCTGCGGCGAACTTCCCCACTCCCTCAGGTATGCCTGATAGTACGATTTGTTTTGTGGAATTGTTCCGAGCACCGGATCATCATACGATCCCGCACCTTCCGTGTATAATCCGTCCGAAATTGTAAAGTTGTCGGTCGTTTCCGTCCGCCGGAAGACATAATATTGAATAGGATTGTTCAAGTTTGTATTAAACTGACTCGGCAGACTCTTATTAATGTTGACGATAGGATGCTGCTTGCCGTTCACAATAAGTTTCGGCGGAGCATAGATGATCGGTCCGGAATTGTCGTTGGGCGAATCGTCGCGGACGCGGATAAATATAATTCTCGGCACGGCATTCGATACATCGCCTTTTGTCGAACCGTTGTTGCTGTTGATGGTGCTGTGACGCTGATGCTGATTGACGTACGTGGCTCCGACCGTAAGAATATCTCCGACATCCGTTTCAACATGTCCGCCGAACATATACACCGACCAGTCTCGCGGTCGGGCGATGGAATTCGGAAGACTGGTGGCATCAAACCGTATTCTGACGGGATCGGAAACGCGCGATGCAACGATGGATCCGCGGTATTTGTTCGTGGCGCCATCCCACCGAATACCATTGAACCGGGCTTTGTCAAAGGTCAACGATGTGAACTTGGTTCTGATCGCTTCTCCGAGCATAATGCGCGACGAGAATCCTCCGTATTGATCGTTGCCGATCAGCAGGTTATTGAACCACAGATTATAATATTTTGATTTTTGAACATCGCTGCCGCCCAAACTGGGATCAATAAACTGATTCTGCGATTCACTCAATTCATACACTGAAAGTCCGTCAACCAAAAAATTTCCGAAGTTATCGTAGATTTTCCGCTTGTTGAACTGAATGCTGTAGTTCTCGTAATTTCGTCCGGAGTAATTGTTGTACCCTTCATTGCCTTTAATCTCATCACGGCTGATAAATTGTCCGAACGACTCGGCAGAAATAACCGCCAAGCAGACCATGAGAATGATATGTCGATTCCGTGTTATCACTTTAAAATTCATATCCAAGAGCTATTGAAGTGATTCCGCCTACGTGAGTGATGAATGCCTGATACGAATACGAAAAATCAACCGTGAATCGTTCTACACCAAGTCCGAAACCGGCATTATATTCGCCCTGGGAATCTTTTTTCATAACACGGCCGCCGCCGGCGCGGATCAGGAATTTACTCTCAATACCGGCAACGGAGACTGAAAGTGCGTTGATTTCATATCCGAACAGCATTTTCAGTTCACCGCTCCGTACAACCGCTCCGCCGAGAATAGTATAGAGATACTTCCGCGACGATAACTCGCCGGCAAGATGTATTTCCATCGGAAGTTGGGCATCGCTTGATCCGTTTGCGGCAACGGAGGGCTGAGTGAGATTCAGGATTGATGCTCCTACCTGCAGATCATTTTCCTGAACAATATTTTGAATTCTGTAAATCGCGCCGGCATCGATGGTAAATCCCGTATACGATAACGCAGGTTCCGGAACGGCATTATCCCCCTGCGGCGCATCAGCGCTCCATCGAAGAAGTTTCAATGATGCACCGAGCGAAAGATCCGTTGAAAGCATTGTTGATGCAAAGGAACCGATAAAAATCTGTTCATTCCAAAACTTCGGGGCGAATTGCGATACAGCGGCGCCGACGACTCCGGCATCGCCCAGTGCATACGATCCGCCGGCATTGACAACATTCAGATTTCCATCGGTGATTTCAGGATATAAATTTGTATAGCTTGAAAACACCTGCGCGGAGGAAACGAATCCGATTGAAGCCGGATTGTAAAAAAGATATGAAGCGTCATTCGTCGACGCAGCGACAGCTCTGCCAAGCGCAGTCGCTTTCGGATGATATCCCCTGTCTAAAAACGCCTGCCCGAATGCAGCAGTAGAGAGCAGAAGAAAAACTGAATATGCGAGCAATGATTTTGTCATACTGTTAATACGCAACCACAACTGTTTTCGTCACCACCTGTCCGCCGTTATCAACATCGAGCGATATCTGAACGATATACACACCCGGCCGAACCAGTGTTCCATTGTCATCCTTTCCGTCCCACAAAAATCCGCTCCCGCCTTTTCTCGGATCGCCAAAATAGGGATTCACACCCGACAACCTGTCGACCAGCGAACGAACTTTACGACCGGAGAGGTCAAAAATATTTATTCTGAGCGGCTTATCCACTTCGATCTTCGTGACGGAGAAATCAATAATTGTCGCATCATTTTTTCCGTCGTTATTCGGCGTAAATGGATTCGGATCGATAATAATGTCCACGAGCGGAGTATTCGGAACTCCGGCGGTAATCACTGTCCATCCCGAACCGTTTGCCGTCTTTGCCGGATCGATCGTTTGAGGATTCCAGGGCGCCGCTTTGCTAATAAGCACGGAAGGAAACGATCCGCTTTGAATCATCTTCGTTGAAAAAACAATATCAATCACCGATGATGTAGCTATCGTTTGCGGAAAACCGATGACGATTGATTTGGACTGGGGAGTGTAGGAATACGGAACTGCTGTTCCGTTGACAAGAACGTTACGGACAATCGTCGGACTGGGAGTAACGATGGAAATCGTGTCAATGCCGAGAGACGCGCCGGAAAGATTTGTTGTTATGGAGTAAGTCAGGACGGAGGCACTCAGTACGTCCACGGTATCAGGCGTTATTCTGGCTCTCGTCGAATCTGCAATTAAACTGTTCTGATAGACGAACTTTACGCTCCGTACGACCGGAGTTTCCAGTGTTGTCGTTTGTAAACGAAGACGGTATTGGAAAAAGCGGCGCGGCTCCGAAACGAGCAGCGGCAAACCTGCAGATGCAGCCGATGATGATGTGAACTTCACCGGAACAGACCAGCCGGACCATGAGGCACTGTCAAACGTCTTCTTGGTGCCGGTACGCATTTCAACCGAAACGGATGTGCCGGGAGTAATATCAGCATCCAGAAAAATATTTGCAAAGTTGGCAGGAAGCGTTCCGGTCGAATCAACTTTGGATGTATATGCCGCATCAACAACATATCCCTGTCCGAATATTCTGAACTCTGAAATAACGGTAGAAAGATTCGGCGATTGCTTATCAAGTTCAAACGTCAGATATCGAATCGGTTGCGGGTCGGGAATGTTTGCGATGTGTCGGGCAGAATCCAGATTGTTGAACTCCTGAAAAATTCGGGACATTCTGTTCGAATCCAGTCCGGCATAATACGAAAAAGCGATGGGACGAAGATTGAAGCCCGTGCCGGGCGTATTGCCGAGCCCGATTACGACAATGCTGTCCACAATCCGCACTACTTTAAGATCGATCTTGATCTGCGACCCTACATTGGACGGCGTCGGGAACTCCACATAGGTAAAGAAATTATTATCCCGAAGTTTCTCCGCATTGATTTTATTCGTATCGGGTTTTTGTTCTGCATTGAGCGGAAACGCCCCGGCATAGATCGCTTTCATGAAAGCCCCAGACGCAAGATTTTTGGTCTTTCCCGGAGCAAGGATAATGCTCCCCGGTTTCGATTTAAAATCGACGTCGAACGTCAGCGATGCATCGTACTTGGTCGTGTCTGAAAATGTAAATGAGTACGTCAGCGAATCGACAGTTGACGAGAAGAGGTGTTCCGACAGGATGAACAAGGCGGAAATGGCGAAAAAAAATTTAATCATGCAGCACGTAGTAAAAAAAAGTAATACTTTTTCCTGTCGTTAGTGAAAAAATATAAACTCAAAAGGAACGGAAAGCAATGTAATAATTACTTTTCGGTTTCTTTTCCTTCGATGACAAGGACAAATTCTCCTTTTATAGAGGCGGATGTATAATTATACATTACGGTGTATAATGTTCCCCGGGAGATTTCTTCAAATTTTTTTGTCAGCTCCCTGCCGATGACAACCTTCCTGTCTCCAAAGTGCTCACCCAGTTCGCGCAAAGTTTTTTCAATGCGATGCACCGATTCATACAGCACGACAGTCCGCCGTTCTTCGCTGAGACGCTCCAGTTTAGTTTTTCTTCCTTTTTTGTGCGGAAGAAATCCTGCAAACACAAATTCATGCGTCGGCAGACCGCTCGCCACCAATGCGGGAATCAACGCCGTTGCGCCCGGCAATGGAATGATTCTGATCTGGTGTTCAATCGCTGCGGTAATGATTGAGTGTGCAGGATCGGATATTCCCGGTGTTCCAGCATCGGAAACAAGTGCGACGGAGAGCTGGTTCGTTAATTTGGCGATGATCTGGGGAACACGGACCGACTCATTGTGGGAATAAAAACTGATCATCGGTGTTTGAATACCGTAATGATCAAGAAGAAATTTTGTTATGCGGGTATCTTCGGCGGCAATCAGCTGAACGTTTTTCAGCACGTGCAACGCCCTCAGCGTGATGTCTTCAAGATTTCCGATCGGCGTCGGTACAATATACAGCGCGCCGGCCTGAATGTCTTCCGGCATTTAGATTCCCCAATCCCGCACATAGCGGAAATCGATATTTATGGTGCGATGTGAAATTTTTGCCACCAGCGGCGGACGTCGTTTGAACTGATTGATCCGTATTTTCTTTTTCACTGCAGAAATAAATGTGGCGGAGAAACCGGCTTCGAGCAATTCCTCGTCCGAACGCCGTTCGTCAACCATAAGGTATAACAGCTTGTCGACCTCCCGATACGTAAAACCCAATTCGCCTTCGTCGGTTTGTCCCTGCCAGAGGTCCGCGGACGGTTTCTTTTTTATGATCGGTTCCGGCACTCCCAGTTCTTCAGCAAGCTGCCAAACGTGAGTTTTGTACAAATCGCCGAGCGGATTGACGGCGCTGGCCATATCGCCAAAGAGCGTTCCGTACCCCAGCAGCGATTCCGTTTTGTTGGACGTGCCGATCACCAGAGCGTTCTCACGCTGTGAAACATCGTAAAGGATCATCATCCGCTGGCGCGACATGATGTTCCCTTTCCGGAGTTTGGATGTAATCTTGTGCAGCTCGAAAAACGGATCGACCATCGGCGTGATGTCGATCCGCTCCGAACGGACTCCGAGATCATTGACAACCAGCATTGCATCCTGAATGCTTTCGGGACTGCTGCCGGAATACGGCATCATCACCGTCATAACATTCTTCGGTCCGAGTGCCTTGGCGGCAATATACGCAGAAACGGCAGAATCAATTCCTCCTGAAAGTCCGATGACCGCTTTCGAAAAGCCGGCGTTGTTCAACTCGTCTTTCACAAATCCGACGAGCAGACGCCTCACCATGTTCATATTCAGAACAAGCGGATGGTTATGTAATTGTCCCGTTGCTTCCATTCAGATTCCTTTGGCGTGATGCTCCGGACCGCGACTGAATTCCTGGATTAATCTCCGGAATTCAATTCCTTAATGGCGGTGATAATGATCTCAAGCCCTTCGTTCAGTTCTTCTTTTTTTATTGTCAGCGGTGTACGGAAGCGAATGGAACGGTCGCCGCAGCCGATCACGACCAGTCCTTCCTCATATGCGTTATCGATCAACTGATTTCTGTTTTGCGCTGTATCGAGATCAAAAGCGCACATCAATCCCCTGCCGCGCGGATTGGAGACCAATCCGGGAAATTCTTCCATTAGCGCGTTAAGACTCGTCAGCAGATATTCTCCCTGCACCCGTGCATTTTCGACAAGATTGTCTTCATGAATGACTTCGAATATTTTCGTTGCCCGGACCATATCGACAAGATTGCCGCCGAACGTTGAATTGATCCTGCTCCCCTTCTTAAAGACGTTGTCGAGGATGTCGTCGATTCTATGGCTCGCCATGAATCCGCAGATGTGCGTTTTTTTTCCGAACGACATGAGATCCGGTTTCACGAAATGTTCATGCGCCCACATTTTACCCGTAAGACCGACGCCGGATTGCACTTCGTCGAAAATCAGCAGAATGTCGCTCTCATCGCAGATCGTTCTGAGTTCTTCAAAAAATTCCTTGCGGAAATGATTGTCGCCGCCCTCTGCCTGAATCGGTTCGATAATCATCGCGGCGATATCATCGGTATTATTGATGATCGCTTCCTTAATCTGTTTGATCGCTTTTTGCTCTTCCTCAATAACTTTCTTCATATTCTCTTCCGTCAAAGGAAACTTCAGAGAAGGATTATGAATCCTCGGCCATTTGAATTTCGGAAAATAATTTGTCTTGGTCGGATCGGTGTTTGTCAGAGACATGGTGTATCCGGTCCGGCCGTGGAACGAATGCCGGAAATGGATTACCTGATGTCCCTTTTCCGTGGTATATCCTTTGGCGAAGTTTTTTCTCACCTTCCAGTCGAATGCCGTCTTCATTGCATTCTCGTTGCCCAATGCACCGCCGTCAATAAAAAATGCGTACGGCAGATACTCCGGCTGCGCCAATCTTCCGAACGTTTCGACAAACTCAGCCATTTCAACGGAATAAACATCCGAATTGGAAGGCTTATTCACCGCCACATACGCAAGTTTTTCAAGAAATTCAGGCGTCGTCAGTTTCGGATGATTCATACCCAATGCGGAGGATCCGAAGAAGGAGAAAAAATCAAGAAATTTTTTTCCGTAGCGCGAATCGTAGATGTAGGCGCCTTTACTCTTTTTCAGATCGATGACCATATCAAAACCGTCAGCAAGCATATGCTTGGAGAGCGATTTGTGAACGTCAGTCGGAAGAATGCGTACTGAAGAAAACGGCGCAGGCGATCCGTTGGTTGCAGTGTGATTCTCTTTTGTGGTTGTATGTGTTGCAGACATGAAGATCTCCTTTCATACTTTTTGGTGAACAATGAATAAGCAATAAGTATGGAGGGATCAGTAAAACTCCTGATGCTCGTACATTGACACGATGTACGGACGGCCATCGATAGCGTGAAGAAATTGGTCGGTATGGGTCTGAAGAAAAATCATGGTTAAAAGAAACGCGCTGGCGGACGGATCCGTCCGCCGGCGCATTGTATTGATCAATAATTGTCTATTTGAGCACGTTGCAGTTTTCCGGAATAGTCGACATACACTGCCTTCCATTCTGTGTAGAAATCATACACCGTCCATCCCCCTTCGCGATGACCGTTTCCGGTCTTTTTCACTCCGCCGAACGGTAAATGTGCCTCTGCGCCGATGGTTGCTGCATTAATATAGGTAATTCCGGATTGAATATCACGCATCGCCGTGAATGCCTTGTTGACATCATTGGTGAAAATCGACGACGACAGGCCATATTCGGTGTTATTCAGAATCTCTATGGATTGCGTGAAATCTTTGGCGCGAATGACTGATAGAACCGGTCCGAAAATTTCTTCTTTCGCCAGGCGCATCTCCGGGGTCACATCTCCGAAAATTGTCGGCTGATGGAACCATCCTTTTGCCAGCGCACCGTCGTTCGCAATGTTTCCGCCGGCAACTAATTTTGCACCTTCTTTCTTGCCGATTTCTACATATTCCTGAACCGTCTTTCGCTGACTTTCATTTACACAAGGTCCAACCTGAGATTCTGCCAGCAGACCGTCCCCCAGTTTCAGTTTATTGGTTCTCTCGATCAGCATCGCCATGAATTTGTCGTATACTTTTTCTTCGACGATCAGTCGGCTGGTGGCCGTGCAGCGTTGTCCGGTTGTTCCGAATGCGCCCCAGAGCACCGCTTCCAATGCAAGATCAAGATCGGCATCCGCCAAAACAATCTGTGCATTTTTGCCGCCGAGTTCGAGCGATACGCGCTTCAATGTATCGGATGCATCTTTGGAAATTTGCTTTCCGACGCCGGTTGAACCCGTAAACGAAATCAGATCAACATCGGGATGTGTAACAATCGCATTTCCCACTTCACCGCCGCCGCCGTGCACAATGTTGACGACACCTTCAGGAAGTCCGGCTTCCATCATGATTTCAACAAGCATGGCAGCAGTTTTCGGTGTGTCGGTGGCAGGTTTGAAGACACAGGTATTTCCTGATAGAATAGCGGGAAACATTTTCCATGTCGGAATCGCCATCGGAAAATTCCACGGTGTGATAATGCCGGCGACTCCGATCGGAACGCGGATCGACATGGCAAATTTATTCGGCAGTTCGGACGGAACGGTATAACCGAACAACCTCCGGCCTTCCGTCGCAGCATAATACGCCGTATCGATTCCTTCCTGGACATCTCCGCGGGTTTCTGCAAGCACCTTTCCCATTTCTCTCGTCATCTCTTTTGCGATCTCTTCCTTTCGTTTCACAAGAAGATCGCCGATCGCCCTCATGATATCTCCCCGTTTCGGCGCAGGCACCAACCGCCATTTGTTGAATGCGTTCCGGGCGGCTTTTACTGCCTGGTCCACATCTTCTTTACCTGATTTTGGAAATGTTCCGATCACTTCTTCCCAGTTTGCGGGATTTCTGTTCTCAAATGTTCTGCCGGAAACTGCGTCAACCCATTTTCCGTTGATAAGATTTTGAAATTTTTGTGCCATACTGTTCCTTTGTTGTAATGAATTAATCCAAACCCACGCGTTTAAAAATATATTCGACGTTCTTCAAACTTTTTGTCGGATCGAAGGCGTCATCCAGTTCTGCTCCGGACAAGACGTTCGACACTTCTGCATCGCTGCTCAAAGATTCCCTGAAGCTTTTTTTCGATTTCCACACTTCCATTGCATGCTTTTGAACAATCTGGTATGCATCTTCCCGCTTCATTCCTTTTTTGGTTAGCGCCAACAGGACCGGTTGTGAATACAACAGTCCATGCGTCACATCCATATTGCGCTTCATCGTTTCGGGATAGACCAGCAGCCGGCCGATGATATCGGTAAATTTTGCGAGCATATGGTCGAGAACAATGCAAGAATCGGGAACGATAATCCGTTCCACGGATGAATGGGAAATGTCGCGTTCATGCCACAATGCAACGTTTTCCATTGCAGCCTGCGCATTTCCCCGAAGAATCCTCGCAAGTCCCGAAATCTGCTCACAGGTGATCGGATTTCGTTTGTGCGGCATCGCCGACGAACCTTTTTGTTTCTCGGAAAAATATTCTTCCGCTTCCAGCACTTCCGTTCGCTGAAGATGGCGGATCTCGGTTGCAAACTTGTCGAGCGAACTTCCGATGACAGCCAGCGTCGTAAGAAATTCCGCATGCCGGTCTCTCTGGATCACCTGTGTCGACACCGGAGCCGGTTTTAATCCAAGCTTCACACAGACATATTCCTCGACGAATGGACTCAGGTGCGCAAAGGTACCGACCGCGCCTGAAATTTGGCCGACGGCAATCGTCTCAACCGCTGACTCCAAACGTTTGATATTTCTTTTCGTTTCTTCGTACCACACCGCGAGTTTCAGTCCGAACGTTGTCGGTTCGGCATGGATGCCGTGCGATCGTCCGATCATCACCGTCATCTTAAATTCTTTCGCGCGCCGTGCCAGCACATCCCGCAGCGCGGCCAAATCCTGAAGTAGAATTTCGCCCGCCTGTTTCATTTGAACGGAAAGCGCAGTGTCGACAACATCGGACGATGTCATACCGAGATGAATGTACCGCGACTCAGGACCGACATGCTCGCCGACACTGGTCAGAAACGCTATCAAGTCATGTTTTACTTCCGCTTCGATTTCATTGATGCGGTCAACGGAAAATGCAGCTTTGTCACGGATTGTTTTGACGGCCGCTTCCGGAATATCGCCGTTCTTTGCCTGGGCTTCGCATGCCAGCAGCTCAATCTCCAGCCAGACAGCGTAACGGTTCTCATCGGTAAAAATTCTGCCCATCGCCGGGCGAGTGTAACGAGGGATCATCGCGGTTGTTTTTCCAATCGTAACGTAATGTTAAAAATTTTTTTATCGCGGTACACTTTCAGTTTCCACGTATCACCCGCTCTGCTTTCCTGCATGATTCGGATAAGACTGTCATTCGAAATAATTCTTTCGCCGTTCACTTCAACGATGATATCGGCGATGGCAATCCCCGCTTTTTCGGCAGGACTGTTCTTCTGCACGTCGCTGACGATCACTCCCTGCGCCTGCTTCAATCCGAAATACCGCGCAATTTGTACGTCAACCGGACGGACATCCATTCCCGTCCAGAAATTTCGTTCCACTCTTCCGTTCCGCTGAAGTTCATCCACAATCACTTTCACCCGGTTGATCGGTAGAGCAAATCCGTAACCAATATATGCCTGACTCACCCCACCGGTATAAATCAGCGTATTGATCCCGATCACCTCGCCGATGCTGTTGACAAGCGGACCGCCGCTGTTGCCGGAGTTGATTACCGCATCGGTTTGAATCAAACCGCGGTACGATCTGTTGTTGTCGACATTCAGATTCATCCCCTTGGCGCTGATCACACCCACAGTGACGATCGGTTTATCAATGTTATCGAATAACCCGAACGGATTGCCGAGAGCGATGACCCATTCTCCGATAAGGATGTCATCCGAATTCCCGAGCGAGACATACGGAAACGATTCCCCTTTTTCCGGTGTCAGTTTGAGGAGGCAAATATCCGTGACGATATCCGTGCCGATTATTGCGGCCTGATATTTTTTCCCGTTTGTGAGCGTTACGGTCACCTCTTTCGCATTTCCCGCAACGTGGTCATTCGTCAGCACATATCCGTCAGGAGAAATAATAAATCCGGATCCGAGGCCTTTTACTTCCTGCTTGTAATTCCGATTTCCAAAAAATTGATTGAAAAACGGATCGTTTCCGAAAAAGTTGGAGAAGGGATCTCGGTATTCCCGGACTTCGATAACGTTAATTCCTACCACCGCAGGGCTCACCGCTTCGACTGTTCTGGTAATGGCATTGGTTCGGGAGAGCGAAAGATCGTCGGACACAGACTGTGAATCTGCTGTCGCAACAATCAAAACGACTGATACAGAAAGCAGCCGAATTATATTTTTCACGCATTGATGCATCATAGCTGTTTCGTTAATCTTTTTTTTCAAGAAAGTATTCTTTTATCGGTTCAATGTGTCTGGAAAGACAGACGGCAACAATCAAACTACTTGCTTTGAAAAAATCATCCGGCGAGAAATAATCCGGAATTACACTGGTCATCCAATGGTCAGGCAGGAGCCACATCATGACCGGTAATCCGACAAGTGCCGAAACGCTCGCGGCATGAACATTCTTCAGAATTTTTTCGAATGCGAAATAGAGAATCAGCCACAGTCCGACCCACGAAAAGTGAACCGCAATCAATGCGCCTGCCCCTGTTGCGAGTCCTCTTCCGCCGTGGAACTTCAGCCAGACCGGATAACAATGACCGACAACCGATCCTGCCATCGCCGCGGATACTGCTGTACTTTTATCTTCAAAGAGGTATAGCGCAAGCAGGACGCTGAGCAGACCCTTCAGAAGATCAATCGCCGTAACAAATGCTCCGACCCATTTTTTTCCCGTCACTTCAAGAGCGTTTCTCCCTCCGACATTACCGCTTCCTTCCCGGCGGATATCGATGTTGGAAGTCCCTTTCACCACAAGAAATGCGGTCGGAATCGACCCGATGAAGTAACTGATGATAAATGAAATAAGAAATTGCGGCAATTGTTTCTCGTTAAGTTGAACAAAGGTACGAAAAACGGCTTGGTAAGTCAACGCACGAAATAACCGTATCGCATTGAATTCAGTACGAATGAGAGGAATCGTTTCTTGATTCTCCCTCTCAAAAAAACTATATTGATAAAAATTTTAGGTGACGGATGCCCAAAGATCTTTCAAAAATAAAGTACTATAACAACATCCTCGAAACGATCGGCAACACTCCGTTGATCAAACTGAATAAGGTCAACAAAGGATTGAAACCACATATCTTCGTGAAAGTGGAATTTTTTAATCCCGGAGGATCCGTCAAAGACCGTATCGGCGTCGAGATCATCGAAGATGCAGAGAAAAGCGGACGGCTGAAACCGGGAGGAACAATTGTTGAATCAACGTCGGGAAATACCGGCATGGGTTTGGCAATCGCCGCCGCCGTGAAAGGATATAAAACTGTATTTACCATGCCGGACAAAATGAGCGCAGAAAAGATCAGTAATTTACGCGCCTTTGGTTCCGAAGTCATTGTAACACCCACTGCCGTTCCCCACGAATCTCCCGAAAGTTATACCGAAGTCGCAAAACAGCGCGTCAGAGAAACTCCCAACGCCATCCTCGCCGACCAGTATGAGAATCCGAAAAATCCCGAAGCGCATTATAAAACAACCGGTCCGGAACTTTGGGAACAGACCGGCGGACAAATCGACTACTTTATCTGCGGCCTCGGAACAGGCGGAACCATCACCGGCACGGCAAAATATCTGAAAGAAAAGAATCCGAACATTCAAGTGATCGGTGTCGATATTAAGGGATCTATTCTCCAGGAATATTTTTATAAAAAGAAGTATGATCCCGTTTTTAAAACGTACAAGGTCGAGGGCATCGGCCAGGATTATCCTCCGAAGACGCTCGATTTTTCATATGTTGATGAAGTGCTGATTGCTGATGACCGCGAATCGTTCCTTGCCGCCCGGAGAATGACGCGGGAAGAAGGTATTTTTGCCGGCGGATCGTGCGGAACGGCGATCCATGCAGGATTGGAATTCTGCAAGAATCTTCCCGAAGATACGGTGGTGGTGATTCTGCTGCCCGACAGCGGAAGCAGATACGTCAGCAAAATCTATAATGACCTCTGGATGCGGGAAAACGGTTACATCAAACCGGAACGCATTACGCTGAAATTTATTCTGGAGAGCAAAGATTCAGAACTGAAGCAGTTGATCAGCGTGGAAAAATCGTCAACCATCCGGCAGGCCATCGAGCTGATCAAGAAACATAATATTTCTCAGCTTCCCGTCGTTGAAAACGGAAAATCGGTCGGACTGGTCTCCGAATCGAATTTATTATCAAGCGTGGTTGAGAACGCGGCAAATTTCGACAAGAGTGTTGCGACTGCCATGGATCAACCTCTTCCTGAAATTCATATGAACGAAGAGGTCAGCAGCGCGATTAAATATTTTATGCAAAAAATTCCTGCTGTCATCATTACGGACAATAACAGGCCGATCGGCATCGTCACCAGATTCGATGTTTTAGAATATATGTCTCACTAACCTCTCCGTGCCAGTATGCAGTGGGAAAAGAGTGCATCAGAAACGTTAGATAAACTGGTTTCCGTCGTGCGGGATCCGTTTCGTTCTATTATTAAAAGCAATTCTCAGGCTCATGCGGAAAAATATGCCGAAGCAAGAAAAAGTCCGCATGTCACCGTAAAGGAAGCGGTGCTCGGATTCCTTCGCGCCCGGTCTCACAAACTTACCGGTGAAGGATTGATGATTCTGGAAGAGCATAAACTTACCGAAAACGATTTTATCAACTACCCAAAATAATGAAAAAGACATTACGATTTTCGACAAAAGCAGTCCATGCGGGACAATCTCCCGATCCTTCCACAGGCGCCGTTATGACGCCTGTTTTTTTGACATCAACCTATGTTCAGGAAGAACTGGGAAAGAATAAAGGGTATGAGTATTCCCGCGTTTCCAATCCGACTCGCGATGCGCTTGAAAAGAATATTGCAGCGTTGGAAAATGCCGATGAAGGAATGGCCTTTGCATCCGGCATGGCGGCGGAGGATGCCGTCTTTCGGCTGCTGAATCCCGGCGATCATGTCATCGTAACGAACGACGTGTACGGCGGAACGTACCGCATCGGAAAATTTGTCCTGGAGCAGTACGGAATTCAGTTCGATTTCGTCGATACCACGGTGATCGACAATGTTGTCAAAGCAGTCAAACCGAACACCAAGATGATCTTTGTCGAAACTCCGACAAATCCCACCATGAAGATCACCGATCTGAAAGCCATCGCACGATTTGCGAAGGAACACCGGCTGATTTCGGTTGTCGATAACACTTTTGCTACACCGTACCTTCAGCAGCCGCTCTCCCTCGGCATTGATGTCGTCCTGCACAGTGTGACAAAATATCTCAATGGACACAGCGACATGCTCGGCGGATTCGTCGGAACCAGCAACACGAAAGTGATTGAACGGCTGCGGTTTCTGCAAAAAGCGACCGGCGGCATTATGAGCCCGTTCGATGCATGGCTCTGTTTGCGCGGGACAAAAACACTTGCCATTCGCATGAAACAGCATTGCGAAAGCGCTCAGGTGATAGCGGAATGGCTCAATGCTCAAAAAAAGATCAAGAGTGTCAATTATCCCGGTTTGCCTGCTCACCCGCAGCATCAGCTTGCAAAACAACAGATGCGCGGCTTCGGCGGAATGATTTCATTTGATGTGGGAAGTTTGGCAAATGCGAAGAAATTTTTGAAATCCGTCGAAATCTGTGCTCTTGCTGAATCGCTCGGCGGTGTTGAAACACTCATCTCCCACCCCGCATCGATGACCCATGCGTCCGTACCGCAAAAGGATAGAATAGCGAACGGTGTAACAGATGGATTGGTACGGATTTCTGTCGGAATTGAGGATGTCGAAGATATTATTGACGATTTAAAGATTGCACTATCGAAAGTGTGAAAACTGCCTCAAACAAAAACACCTTCCGGATCATAAGGATCGGGAAGGTGTTTCCGATAAAAGCGATTCTGAAGTCTTTATAACTCTCCGACAATCATATTTGCCGTCGCAATATTCAGTGCAAGCGGAACGTTGAGAACGTTGCACACCCGCATGAGCGTATGAATATCGGGGTCATGCGGATGTGCATTCAACGGATCGGTAATGAAGATCACCGCGTGTACTTCCCCGTTGACAACTTTCGCTGCAATTTCCGCATCTCCTCCATACGGTCCGGATTTATAACATCTCACCGGAAGACCTAATTTATCTGCGATCATTCTCCCGGTAGTTTTTGTAGCGATTAGATTAAATCGGGAAAATTTTTTCGAATTCTTGGAGACAAAATCAAGAATATCTGCCTTTTTCCCGTCGTGGGCTATTAATGCAATTGTTTTCTTCTTTGCCATACGGTTGTTATCTCTCCGGATAGATTAAAAAGTTTTTACGCACCGATGAAAAGTTGTTTTCCTCATTCTTCCATGACGAGATGATGTCGTTCACCGGCTTTCCGTCGATAATTCCCTGCCGTACAATCGGTGTTCCGGCAAGTCTGTCGAATCCGCGGATCCGGAATTGAAGCGAGTCCTTATATAACGAATGAATTCCCCAGACGACGGCAATCCCCGCCGCAACCGGTTTAAACACGTTCCTGTCGGTGACACGAACATAGACGCCATTGCAAATTGTTTCTTTGTGTTTAGGATTGGATGCAACATTCGGAATTTCTTTGGGAGTAAACTGAATCGGTGAAAATGTAACTCCGGGAAGCCGCAATGCGTTCAGTACGTCCGTAAGCGCTTTGCCGTCAATCCACGGAGCACCGATATATTCAAACGGGCGTTCGGATCCTCTCCCTTCGGAGACATTTGTTCCTTCAATCAAACAAAGTCCGGGATAGACGGTTGCGGTGGCGAGCGTCGCCATGTTCGGCGACGGTTTCACCCACGGAAGATTCGTCTCATCAAACCACATTGAACGTTTCCACTGTTCCATCGGAACAACCGTTACGTTGGGTTGAATGTCCGTTCGGAACCACCCGGATTTGACTGCCATCACTGCCAATTCTCCCACCGTCATCCCGTGAACGATCGGAATCGGCACCCATCCGACAAATGTTTTCAGCGAATCAAGCCGAATAGGCCCTTCAACATGAAGACCATTGATCGGGTTCGGTCTGTCCAACACGATAAACGGAATATTGTTCTCAGCCGCAGCTTCCATTCCAAGAAACATCGTGCTGATATATGTATAAAACCGCGCACCGATATCCTGAATATCAAAGATGAGAACATCAACATCCTTCAGCATTTCCGGAGTCGGCTTATTGATTTTGCCGTAGAGCGAATAGACAGGGATTCCCGTCTTCTCATCGATGCCGTCATGAATTGTTTTTCCGTCCGGTGCATTTCCGCGTATGCCATGTTCCGGTCCGAACATTACTGCGAGCGTTGTTTTCGGATACGAAGAAAGAGAATCGGCAAGATGAACGCCGTTGGCGAGAACTGCAGAATGATTTGTGATCAATCCGACCCGCTTTCCGTCGATCAGCGAACTCTTCGTGCGAAAAAGAATATCGGCTCCCGTCAGCACCGTCAATTTCGGCTGAGCCTGCAAAAGCGAACAAATGAGGGCAAAGATTGCGATTGTTTTCATTGATGCTCCTTTAAAGTTTGAATCGGACCAACGCCCACGCTGCGATCGTCATACCGTCCCATATGACATTTTCTTTGATCATCGTATCGACCTCATCAATTGAACGATGGAGAATTTCGAATTCTTCCGTTGAATCAGGAACGGCCGTCACTTGTGAAAGATTTCGGGCGATGTACACTTTGCATATTTCATCCGTCACGCCGTTGTACGGATTAAATTCAGCTGCATAGTCGATTGTATCCGAGCGGCAGCCCGTCTCTTCTTCCAGTTCGGACGCAGCCGTTGCTTCGTACGTTGAACCGTCCTTCACGCCCCCGCATGGAAATTCAATGCTCTCTTTCGCGCACAGATAGCGGAATTGATTGACGAGTAGTATCTTCCCGTCGCCGGACACGGGAACAATCATGCTGGCTCCGTTCGTGTGGACGTAATGATACTCCCCTTCAATTCCATCTGGAATTTTGAAGGAATCCTGCTTGTAGGTCCACCAGGGATTCTTAAACACAACGCTGGATGAAATTTTCTTCCACTGTTTCAGCATATCGGTATGTTGAATAAAAAAACGGCCGGGAACGTGCCGACCGTTGATTGAGCGTGATTGCCGTGCGGCAGTTTACACAAGTTCGCTTTCTGCAAAGAAAAATGCCACTTCGATTTTTCCGTTTTCCACCGAATCGGATCCGTGCACAATATTTTCCCCTTTACTGTCTGCGTATAATTTTCGGATCGTTCCGTCCGCAGCTTCTTTCGGGTCCGTAGCGCCGATGGTCGTTCGATAGTCAGCAACTGCATTTTCTTTTTCTAATGCAACGGGAACCACCGGACCGGATGTCATGAATTCCACCAATGAGGCGTAGAACGGACGTTCTTTGTGAACGGCGTAAAACGCTCCCGCTTGTTCTTTTGTCAGACGGATTTGTTTAAATCCGAGTACTTTGAAGCCGGCTTTCTGAATATGGGTAAGCACGGTTCCCTGCAATCCTTTGCGGACGCAGTCCGGTTTCATAATGCATAATGTTCGTTCAACTGCCATCTGTTTCTCCTCTAATAAAATGTGGGGCCGTATTCAATATGAATTCCGGCTCCCGGTGTGATTATTTCTTTTTCTTTGTTGTGCTTTTCTTTACCGCCTTCTTTGCAGCGGTTGGTTTTTTCTTTCCTGTTCTTTTTCCCGGTTTGATCGTTGATGTCGCTTTATATTTTTTGGAAAGCGCCAGCTTCATCGTCTCACCCATGGAAGCCGGAGAATCGACAACGTAGATTCCGGCATTTTTCATCGCCTTCATCTTTTCTGCCGCCGTTCCCTTGCCTCCGGAAATAATTGCTCCGGCGTGTCCCATTCTCCTACCCGGAGGAGCCGTTTTTCCCGCAATAAATCCAACGACCGGTTTTGAAACATACTTTTTGATGTACGCGGCAGCTTCTTCTTCCGCGCTCCCGCCGATTTCTCCGATCATGATAATGCCGTCGGTTTTGTCGTCTTCATTGAATAATTGAATGGCATCGATGAATTGCGTTCCGATAATCGGATCTCCGCCGATCCCGATACATGTCGACTGGCCGATGCCTCGTTCTGTCAACTGCCAAACGGATTCATAGGTCAACGTTCCGCTGCGCGACACCACACCAACGCGTCCCGGTTTATGGATAAATGCCGGCATGATTCCCACTTTCGCTTCGCCTGGAGTGATAATGCCGGGGCAATTCGGACCGATTAAGCGGACACCTTTTTTGGTGATATATTCAAATGCCATCACCATATCTTTGGCAGGGATTCCTTCCGTAATGCAGACAATCAATTGAACGCCTCCGTCGGCTGCTTCCATAATCGCATCTGCAGCAAAGGCAGCGGGGACGTAAATAATGGATGTATTGGCTCCTTCTTCTCTGACTGCATCCGCAACGGTATGGAACACAGGAATTTCCCTGTTGAAATGATCCTTGTCATTTCCTTTGTACCTGGTTCCGCCTTTGCCGGGCGTGACTCCCGCAACGACGTTCGTGCCGTACGCAAGCATTTGCGATGTGTGAAACGTTCCCTCGCCGCCCGTAATGCCCTGGACGACAAGCCGTGTTTTTTTATTGACGAGGATACTCATGACGTTTTTTTGATTATGTGATGTGAAAAATTAATTAACTGTTTCTAAAAAATTCCCGACGGTAAGAATTGTTCCTTCGTCGAAATGCTTTCCAAGAAGCTGCACTCCGATCGGCAGACCTTTTGCATCGAAGCCGGCCGGAATGCTGATACCGGGGATTCCCGCAAGATTTGCCGACACTGTGTAGATGTCGTTCAGATACATCTGCAGCGGATCGTCAATCTTTTCTCCCAGCGGAAACGCCGTCGTCGGAGAAATCGGCGTCAAAATACAATCGACCGTCCGAAACGCGTTGATGAAATCATTTTGAATTAATCGCCGTACCTGCTGTGCTTTCCGGTAATACGCGTCGTAATATCCCGACGAGAGAACGTATGTGCCGAGCATGATTCTTCGTTTCACTTCTTCCCCGAATCCTTCGCTGCGGGAATCGGCATACATCGACTGAAGGTCGTGCGCTGACTCGGACCGGAATCCGTACCGTGCTCCGTCATACCGTGCAAGATTCGACGATGCTTCGGCAGTTGCGAGAATATAATAGGTGGAAACAGTATACTCGGAATGCGGCAGTGAAATTTCGATCAACTCTGCACCGGCCCTTTGCAGCGCAGTAATTTTTTTGTCCAGCACGGACCTGATACCTGAATGTAATGCTTCCGTAAAATATTCTTTCGGCAGGCCGATCTTCAATCCCCGAATATCTCTGTCTAACATGTCAAGATAGTTCGGCACTGCAATGTTCGATGCTGTCGAATCTCTTTCGTCATAACCGGCGATGACTCCCAACACTCTCGCAGCGTCGCGGACGGTGTTGGAGAACGGACCGATCTGATCGAAGGAAGAAGCAAAGGCAACAAGACCGTAGCGCGAGACACGGCCGTACGTCGGTTTTAATCCGACGATGCCGCACAACCCGGCAGGCTGTCGGATTGATCCTCCCGTATCGCTTCCGAGCGAGGTCGTTGACATGCCGGCAGCCACTGCCACACAGGAACCGCTGCTTGATCCTCCGGGAACACGCGTTTCATCCATCGGATGTTTCGTCGGACCAAACGCAGAATTTTCTCCGGATGACCCCATGGCGAATTCGTCCATGTTTGTCTTTCCGATAATCACTGCATCCGCTTCATTCAGCCGTTGAATCACCGTTGCATCATACATTGAAACAAAATTCCGGAGCATTTTCGATCCGCAGGTAACGGTTTTCCCCTTCATGCAGATGACATCTTTTACGGCGATGACCATTCCCGCCAGCGGACCGGCCGTTCCTGATGCTATTTTCCTGTCGATCACCCGAGCGCGGTCGACGGCTTCATCGCCAAAAACCGATAAGAAAGCGTTAAGGTGTTCGTGTGATTTGATCACTGAAAGGTGTTCAACAACGCGGGCTTCGGTCGATTCAGCTCCGTTCAGCAGTCGATCGCGGTATGTGTCGTATGATTCCCGAATATTCAAATTGAGGGCGCACAATTATTTGACGATCCCGCCTCAGCGGGACCGGTGGATGTCAGAAGTGTACCAAACGATTATTTCTTCTCGTCCGTTTTGGATTTTGTCTCCGACTCTTCTTTGTTCAGTTCGTTCTGCACTTCCGTCATTCCTTTTTTGAATTCACTCACGCCTTTGCCGAATCCGCGCGCCAATTCAGGAATTTTTTTTGCTCCAAAGAATATGAGTACTACCAAAAGAATGAGAACAATTTCCTGCGTTCCGAGTCCCATCATTGCGTCCTTCCTTTCTGTCATTGCGCCGCCGGCGCGTTGTTGCGCCTGCGGCTGTTAAGCAGTCTGCAGCACAAAACTTTTAATTAACGATTCAAAAATCTTTTTTCCGTCCGTCGATCCGAGTTGAGCTTCGCACGCACGTTCGGGATGGGGCATCATCCCCATCACATTTCCTTCTTTGTTCATAATGCCGGCGATATTGTTGATGGAACCGTTCGGGTTTGATGCTTCAACGGTTTCACCGTATTCGTCGCAGTACCGAAACAGCACCTGTCCGTTATCTTCGATGGATGATACCGTCGAAGCATCGGCAAAATAATTTCCTTCGCCGTGTGCTATCGGAATTCTCAGAATATCTCCCGCCGTCATGCTCTGCGTAAACCTCGATTCGGCATGCTCCGTTCTGATATTGACATGTTTGCTGGAGAAAAGCAATGATGCATTCCGCAGCAGCGCACCCGGCAGCAATCCTGATTCGCACAAGATTTGGAACCCGTTGCAAATGCCGATCACAACACCTCCGTTGCGCGCAAACCGAATCACTTCATTCATAATCGGCGAAAAACGGGCGATCGCTCCGGTGCGGAGATAATCACCGTACGAAAATCCCCCCGGAAGAATGATAACGTCGGAATGCTTCAGGTCGGTTTCTTTATGCCAGAGAAATTCGGCCTGCTGATGCAGCACATGCTTCACGGCATGATATGCATCATGGTCGCAATTCGAACCGGGAAAAACCACCACTCCAAAACGTAATGTTGAATCGTTCATAATTTTTTGATGGTAAACGAATAGTCTTCCATCACTGTATTGGCGAGAAGCTTTTTACATGCTTCTTCGGTAATTCGTTTCGCTTCATCTTCCGTGGCAACATCGAGCGTCATGAGAATCGATTTACCAATTCTGATATCCTGCACCTGGTTCATGCCCAATGAATGGATCCCCAGAGCGACGGCTTTCCCTTGAACGTCCAGAATTGACGGGCGAAGCGAGATCGTGATAGCTGATTGAAACATTGCGGGGTCAAAATGCTGAAAGCATCTCTTGCTTTCATGGTGACGGAAAACCGGCGGACTGGAATTTTTATGACGTCATCGCCGAATTTGTAAGCGAATATATCCATTTTTACGACGAAAATCAATGAATGATCCTGTGAACCTGCATCACACCAACATTCATTAGTTTCACCGAACCTGAAAAAGCCCTTGACTCAAGTGAACGAAATTTAGTATTTTACAGTATACAAATACACAAAAGGTGAAGAGTCAATCAACGTTACTATGTCCGTATCAGCGTGCACTGATGCGCACGGAGAGTCGTTTATATGAGTAAGTCAAAATATGTGACGCAGCTTTGTACATCGTGCGGCAGGGAATCAAAAATGGAAATCATTGGTGCGGTTGTCGGAGCAGAAGACAAAGTCTGGTTTCGCTGCACCCGGTGCCACCACAGCATGAAAATTGACGGTGCCGGAAAGAAAAAAGAAGAACATGTCATTGTGTACAACCGCGAAGAATGCATCGATTATTCCCCCGAAAAGGTTTTTGACATCGGCGTTTCCATCTACCACTCGGATTGGGACGATATGGGAAAAGTAACTTCGAAAGAACGGACATCCAGCGGCGCCAATGCCATCTGGGTGCAATTTGAAAAGAGTGGCGTAAAAAAATTAATAGAAAATTTACAATTAGCAGATTAACAAACAACCGCCAAATTGAGGGAGGTGAATTACTTGGTAGGAATCGTCGTCAACGAAAACGAATCCATTGATCGTGCAATCAGACGCTTCAAAAAGAAATACGAACGCTCCGGCGTTTTGAAAGAATTCAAAAAGCGGACATTTTTCACCAAACCTTCGGTGAAAAAAAGAATGAAACTGGTGAAAGCTATACGCAGAAACCAGCGCACTGATGAAGAAGAATCAATGTAGATAAAAGCCCCGCACAGCGGGGCTTTTTATTATCCCTCCTGCTTCATATTCGCTTTCATCACTCGCATCACATTTCCTCCCAGTATTTTTCGCACCGCTTCTTCCGAATATCCCCGCCGGACCAATTCTTTCGTGATGTTCGGCAAAAAGGTCGCATCATCCATCTCCTGCGGCAAGGACTCCACTCCGTCGAAATCGGAACCGAGTCCGACAAACTCCGGTCCGACAAGTTTGGCAATATAATCGATATGATCTACCAGCTGAGCCAGCGTCGGCCGTGCTTCGTAATAGTAGGATGCAAGCGCCGAATCAATCGCCATCTCCGCGTTCCAGTGATCGTCATTGGAATGCTGGATCGAATCAACGATGCCGGCGTGCGCTTTCCGGATTCCCTTCACCCGGGTCGAATACATACTGTCAATAAATCCGGAATAAAAGTTGACACAGATGACACCATTGTTTTTTGCTATTGCTTTGATTTGATCATCTTTCAAGTTCCTTCTGCTCGGACAGATTGCATAGACCGATGAATGGGATACGATGACCGGTTTTTTCGTTACGGCGAGCGCATCCCAAAATGTTCTTTCCCCCACATGTGATAAATCCACAATCACATTCAGGTCATTCAGTCGCCGTACAACTTTTTTCCCGAACTCGGTTAATCCTTTAAATCGCAGCGAATCCCCCTTTTCCGTTTCATCGGCTGCGGATGTCGCCCAGGATGTACTGTTGTTCCATGTCAGCGTCAGATAATTCATTCCTCGCCGCGCAAGTGAATCGAGATACGAGAGACTGTCTTCAATCATATGTCCGCCCTCCACTCCGATCAGTGCTGCCATCCGGTTCTGTTTCAGCAACGATTGTAGTTCGGTGTATGTGCCGGCAAATCCAATGAGGCGTTTGCTTCTCTCCACAATCGCATTGAGTGTGTCGATCATTTCCACCGCCCGCTTAAATGCTCTTCCATGGCCAAAATCGCTCCCGCACCATACGGAAAAGAATTGTACATCGACCCCACCTTCTTTTAACCGGAGTATGTCTGAGTGTCCCTCCGTTGTCCGGACAGCAAGATCCTCCCCCTTCATTGCTCGCAGCAAAACGTCGTTATGCCCATCAACAACGATCGACGCTCTGTGAAGTTTTTCGTGATCGGATGGAAGCAGAATTGAGACGCCGACCAACAGTACAAATGCAATGACTTTCATAGTGCTCCTAGTTTGACAGGACAATGTATTGAAGGCAGAAGACAACTCCAAATAAAAAAAGAAAAACCCGGAATAGTGCAGATCCCGGGTCTTAATTCTAATATCGTGCTGCGTTGAAATTAACTACAAAATGATTTCTTCGTCCTCCGTCTCGTTTGAGTCGACCGGTGACTCCGGTACTGCATCAATATGCTGGTCGCTTTGCTTCAGTAATGAATCCAGATCGATCAGATCAGCGTTCCGTTCCGGATTTACACGAACCATTCCCCGAAAATTTGACTTCCCGGACGGAGACGTTAACATTAATTTCACTCTCGGTTTACTCATCAGGGAATCGATGATTTCAAATCGGAATTCCCCTTTAGGAAATCGCCGAACAATGCGGGCCGCCTGATCATCAACCGGCAATTCGAATGAAAACATTGAATCTCCCGTAACAGTCACAAAATCAAATCCGGAATTCGGTAAATACGGAATATTCATCCGCGGTCTGACCATTTCCGTTACGGCATATTCAGGCGGATTCGGAGGAAGAGCATTCTCAAAATGAATCTGAAATGCTCCGGCGGACGATTGGATTCTAACACGATGAACTCCGTTGCCGACAACATTCTCCTCTGCCGGTCTGTGCCGGCTTACCAGATCAGCAACCAGTCGTTCCGTTTCAATCCTTTTCGGATTCATTTCAACGCGGTTGGCAATCTCCCGAATGCTGTCAACGTTGATACTCATATGGGCAATCTCAACTGTGTCCGGGGAAATGACCACATAATTATTGGTGGCAGCAATCTGCGGGATTTTATTGAGAATCACATGGTTCGGAACTTTCGGCGTATTCAATGCCACAACCGTGTACGGCGCCTTCTTGATATCAAGATACTTTTGGAATTTTGACCGCTGAGGAAGTTCGAGCGATGCTGCAATGGTCGAAACCATCGCTCTGTTTAGTTCAACCAATTCTGCATGAATGGCAACTTCATCATTGTCGCTGACCAAGATGGATGCTTGCAATGTTTTTTTATACGATCCAAGAATGGAATCGACAACTTCACGCTGTTTGGAATTGATGCCGATCTCCGCCGCAAACTCACTCAACGTTATTTTTTGCGGCGATCGAGCATCGTTTCGTACGATCTGAATCTGTGATCCTTTTTCATCCGTATGTTTCACCTGCAGCGAAGTATTTTTGGATGAATCAATATCAATACTGCCAAAGAGAGCAAAATTGAGAATGTCATCTTTGTTAAGATTGGTAAATAGCGGTAGAATGTCGCCCGTCATGATATTGTTTCGATACAAATCCTCCGCCTGATATTTTTTATCGGCAAAGAATTGATGAAAAAGCGGCGCGTCTTTCATGTAAATCATACCGGTCACTGCCATGATCATGACCGCGATGGAAGAAAATGCAAGTGCGGGACGAAGCGAAAAAATTGACCGTTGCTGTTTTCCGTGGATTGAATCAATCCGCTGCGACAACGTAAGCCAAAACCAATCATTAGCGGGAAGAACGTCTTTGGATTGAAGGGATTTTTTTACTGTGCGAAGAACATCCACCTCGCGGGCAGCAGATGGATTTGACGCAAGATATTCTTCCAGTTTTTTTGCTTCCGAAGCAGCGAGTTCACCGTCGAGATAGAGTGAAACAATCTGTTCGAATTCTTTTTGTGACAAATGTACCATAGTTTATACCAAAATTGGCATCAAAATTTCCTTTAACATTGACCTGCCGCGCGATAAACGCGATTTTACCGTCCCCACTTCACAATCCAGCACTTCGGCAATTTCATCATACGATAATCCGTCGATATCTTTCAGAATGATCGGCATGCGAAATTTTTCGGGAAGTTGTTTGATGGAATCTTCAATGACACTTTTGAGATTTTCGTCGTCAAACGTGACCGAAGAGTGATTTTCAATTTTACTGTTTGTGGTATGTTCAAACGATGAAAATGAAAAAAACCGTTTTACTTTCTTCTTCCGTAATTCATCCCTGCATTTATTCACCGCTATTCTGTACACCCAGGTATAAAATGATGATTCAAAACGGAATTTCGGGAGCGCCTGATATGCTTTAATGAAAACTTCCTGAGCTATGTCATCCACAAGGTCAGGATCGTTAAAGATGGAAAAAATGATATTTCGGACTTTTTCCTGGTGACGTTCTACGAGATACCGATAGACATCCTTTTCTCCGTTTTGAAAAAGTTTTATCAGGATATCATCACTCTGCTGGCTGAGAGGAGTTGTTCCGTTAATAATGTTAATGACAGCGGGTTTTGCCATAGTTGGAAAATTTAGTAGTTTAGACGGTTTTATCCCTATAATGTTCCAAAAAAAAACCGACGAAATTCGCCGGTTTTTTTACCATTTCGATCATATAAATTAGTGCTTACTCACCTTCTGGAGACTGGGGAGCGCCTGTGTCTCCTGTAGAATCAGAACTGCCCTTCAGTTCCTGCACTTCAATACGGATTTCCTGTGCTTTCCGTTTTAACTCAGCCATATGCTTGCGAACGCGTGTACCAGCCGATTTATTGCCTTTATCGTAAAATTTGATGAAATCTTTTTCATAAGTCTGTACCAATTCGACCAATTCTGTAAAACGACTCATCGTGACTCCTTTATTTTATTGATTGATGATTCTCTTTCCATTAAATATTGCCCGTTTTCGTTAAATAGTCAAGTCAAATTTCGTTTTTTTGACCTTTTTTAAGAAACAGCCAAATCGACAGAAAAATAAAGACTGCTGATGTTAGTATCCCTTCCGTCGAAAAAACAATCGATGAGGTAAAAAATGGGTCTGATTCCATGATTAAGGACGAAAGAATGACCGGAGTAAAAATAATAATTCCCATTCGGATAGAGTATACAATCCAGATTGATGAATACCTAAGAATGATGACTGAACAGAGCGCACCGAGTGAAAAATGATACACCAAAAGCATTATCGCAGACTCCCATGTTACGGAAGAAATCATTATTACTTCGGGAATGGTAAA
This sequence comes from uncultured Chitinophagaceae bacterium, assembly GCA_964596155.1. Taxonomy (GTDB): domain Bacteria; phylum Bacteroidota; class Ignavibacteria; order UBA10030; family UBA8401; genus UBA8401. Next base: position 41,013 of record CAZQSI010000004.1, on the reverse strand, counting down.
TATCATCCATGCAGATGCGGAATAGACTGCTGCCGATAGTTCGGAATAGACGGATCGGAAAGCATTCAGCAGCATACCCCTGAAAAAGAGTTCCTCGATAAAAATCGAAGTAAGCGAAAAGACGAATACGGCCGGAATATCGAAAATCATTCCGAGGAGAATCGTCATTCCGTTTTCGACCGGAGTGTATGATGTTTCATCCAGAAGAATACCCGTCCCTATGGCAATTCCATAAACGGGCAGCATGGCAAAAAACGATTTGAAAACCGTCCGCCACTGAAACTGTAACAAAATTGCATCAGCTGCGGAAATGGCTGCTTTTTTTCTTCTCCACAAATAATAGACCAGCCCGGTCAAGACCGCAAAGCGGATATCTACATAAAATTCCCAGAGATAAAATTGATATGGTACGGAAAACAATGCCAGGATCGAAAATAGAATGGAAATAATACCGACTGCTGCCGGCAATTGCCGGGATGTGAGGTTATCTATATTCACTTGGAAAAATACTCCGCCGTTTTTTTATGTCTGTATCGAAATATCCATCGTTGAACATGCCTGAACAGCAGAGCATCAAAAATTTTTCCAATGCGCCCAAACGGCAGCTGATAGGATAATCTGTCGGTCAGCAAAGTTCCTGTTCCGGAAGGTGAAAAGAGATGCTCGTGCTTCCAGTACGAAAATGGTCCTTTTCCCGTTTGACGGTCGGTCATCGAACTGTTTTCATGTAATTGTTCGATGGTGATCTCCCACGGCAGCCATATTCCGAATTGTTTTATCTCAACCGTGATGCAGCTTCCCTGCCTGATGATATCCGGTTTTGAAGCAAAACGGATTCGAATAAACGGCGGAGTAATGATACGGACGTTGGTTATGTCGAGGTGAAACTCAAATAATTGCTTCGGTGTCGCCGGTATATGCGTCGTAAATTCCAGCGTCGTCATCATCCGATCAAAACGCTGCCGCCGTTGACATTCATGATTTCACCGGTGATGTGCCTCGAAAGATCAGATGCCAGAAACAGAATGGGACCTGCAATATCTTCAGGCGGAGGTATTCTTCTGATTGGGATCTTTTGCCGTTCCTCTTCTTTATAGCGTTTGTTCCCGAAGACCGAATTATTTAAATCAGTGTCAACCCAGCCCGGGGCGACAGAATTCACGTTAATATTGAAAGGTCCCAATTCGGTCGCGATTGATTTTGTAAAAGAGATCATGCCGCCTTTTGATGCAGCATAATGTGAATGTTCTGCTTCTCCCCGTTGACCGGCAGTGCTCGAAATATTGATAATCTTTCCTGACCGCTGTTTTTTCATAAATGGTACGACTGCGTTCGTCATATAAAACATACCGTTGAGATTAACTTCGATAGTTTTTTTCCAGACTTTTTCGCTCATCGACCCAATTTTTCCATAGGTCCAGATGCCTGCATTATTTACGAGAACATCAATCTTTCCGAACTTTTTGAGGGTCGCCAATACCACCTTTTCGGCGGCTGATGGTTTCGATATATCTGCCTTAATGGCCAATCCATCAGAACCTTCTATCTTCACATTTTCGATAACCTTTTTCGCAGCTTTCGCATTATTGCCATAAGTAATTACTACTTTGGCACCGAATTTCGCAAATAGAATTGCAGCGGAAGCGCCGATTCCACGGGATCCGCCCGTTATTATCACTACTTTATTTTCTAGATTTAACATATTATCCTTAAAAAGACGGTTTGGTATGGTTATTGTATATTTCTCAGATGAATATACAAAAAAAGTCAGTAATATCGACAGATTTATAGTTTAGACTAAACAGGACGGATGTAGTCCAATTTGCGAAAATCACTCAAATTCGCAAATAAGACTTGACGTCGAACGAATAAAACTTTATATTTATTTAGATTAAGTCTAAATAAAAATTAATTGATGGACATCGAGTTAGCGAAAGAAAACTTTACGAAGTATCTCAAATCCGGTAGCTACCGGATGACTCCCGAGAGATTTATGATACTCGATGCAGTGATGAATTACGACGGGCATTTTGATGCCGATGAATTGTTCTTTCAAATGAAGACGGGCGGACAGAAAGTTTCCCGCGCAACGGTGTACAACACATTGGATCTTCTTCAGGACTGCGGATTAATCTCGAAGTATCGGTTCGGAGAAAATCATTCCAGATATGAAAAAGCGTTCGGACGCCCTCATCATCACCATTTAATTTGTCTTGAATGCGGAGACATCATTGAATTTGTTAACGACCGCATTGAAAAAATTCAAAACGAAGTATGCAGTGCAAAAAAATTTCAAGTTCAAACATCAACATTACAAATATTCGGCATATGTTCACAATGCCAGAAATAAATATTCTATGAATACCCTAGCCCGCACTCAGTCAGGAACATCAGTACGAATTCATCAATTAAACTCACATCCGGAAACATGCCAGCGATTGCGAGAATTGGGTTTTTGCGAAGACGCAACGGTACGGCTTGTCACCAACGGATCGATGCAATTGATTTGTGAAGTCTGTAATACCCGCGTCGGCCTGAATCACAGTATTGCAAGTGATATTCTTGTCACTCCGATTGACTAATGAACGAACAGCGGCTGAATGAGTTCTCGCCCGGAGCAACGGTAACGGTGGAAAAAATTTTAACCGCCGAACCGGCATTACGCATGCGCCTGCTGGAGATGGGACTTGTCAAAGGAAGCGTTGTAGAAATAATCCGATATGCTCCGCTTGGCGATCCGATCGAAGTGAAAGTACGCGGTTATCGTTTATCCATCAGAAAAATAGAAGCTGAATCCGTTGTGGTATCAAAACAGCAATGATAGAATCCGGAATTCAAAAATCAATAAAGAATATTGCGATTATCGGCAACCCGAACTGCGGGAAGACAACATTATTTAATTCCCTGACCGGTCTCCGTCAAAAAGTCGGCAATTATCCCGGAGTAACCGTCGAGAAAAAAGAAGGAAAAATTCTTTTGGGGAACGGCGACGAACTTTCCCTGCTGGATCTGCCGGGTACATATTCGCTTTCCGCAAATTCTCCCGACGAAAAAGTTGCCACCGATGTCCTGCTTGGAAAAATCCCCGGCACTCCTCTTCCCGATGCGGTTATCTGTGTGATCGATGCAAGCAATCTGGAACGAAACCTTTATCTTCTCAGCCAAATTATCGATCAGCATTTCCCCGTCGTGGTGGCGTTGAATATGATTGATGTGGCGGAACGGGACGGTCTCACAATCGATGTAAAAAAACTTTCTACTGCGCTCGGAGTGAGGATAATTCCTACCGTGGGAAGCAAGCAGAAAGGGATTCGCGAATTACGAAAAGCGCTGGAAGAGACCATTGAAATTTCCGTCAATGCACGGAAGTGGAAACTGCCTCCGGCGATTGAATCGGAACACCAGGAACTTGCATCCCTGCTCGTTTCCAATGAAAAAATTGACGAGCGCGTCGCTTATTTTGAAGCTCAATACCTCCTCTCTACTCCACACGATGTTTCTGCACTGAACGGATCTTATTCTGAGGAGATTCTCTCCCACCTTCAGAACGATCATAAGTCGTTGGATGCGCTCGGCTTTGACCGATTCTCCGTCTTTGTAGAATCCCGATACCAATGGATTAAACAGGTATGCGATGAATGCGTCACGACACAACACGAAGACTCCTCGGTTTCGGTCAGCGACAAAATCGATGCTGTAGTAACGCACAAAATTTGGGGATTCGTCATTTTCTTCTCAATGATGGCATTGATCTTTCAAACGATTTTCACCTGGGCAAATCTCCCCATGGAACTGATCGGAGCAGGTTTTGATTGGCTTGGCGCTCAGGTTGATCTGGTGATTCCCGCGGGCGATTTGCATGATCTGATTATCAACGGCGTCATCAGCGGCGTCGGAGCGGTTGTTACTTTCCTGCCGCAGATTTTATTGCTTTTCTTTTTTCTCGGATTACTCGAAGATACCGGCTATATGGCGCGCGC